>JAJXWC010000002.1 GCA_021781855.1 Bacillota bacterium
TTTCTTCAATTTCGATAATATGCAAGAGTTTGTCAAGGAAGAAAATATCAATTTTGGTCAATTCAGCAATTTCTTCAATCGGAATGCCGCGGCGAATGGCTTCGGAAATATAGAACAGCCGGTCATCTTGCACTTTTACCATTTTTTCGTACAATTTTTCGTCATCTGCTAAACGTGCTTCTTCCAAATCATTGTGGAAAACGCCAATTTCAAGCGAACGAACGGCTTTGAGAAAACTTTCTTCAATATTGCGCCCAATCGCCATGACTTCGCCTGTTGCCTTCATTTGCGTACCGAGATGACGGTCGCCATGCTCAAATTTATCAAAAGGAAAGCGTGCAATTTTAGCGACCACATAGTCCAGCGCAGGCTCAAACATGGCGTATGTTTTGTTCGTGACCGGATTGATGATTTCATCAAGTGTCATACCAACAGCAATCTTGGCAGACATTTTGGCAATTGGATAGCCTGTTGCTTTACTTGCCAGTGCGGATGAACGACTGACACGTGGATTGACCTCAATGACACGATATTGATAGCTATATGGGTCAAGTGCAAGCTGAACATTTCAGCCGCCCTCGATTTTGAGCGCACGAATGATGTTGAGCGAAGCATCACGTAGCATTTGATTTTCGATGTCCGTCAAGGTTTGTACAGGTGCAAAGACAATCGAGTCGCCCGTGTGAACACCAACAGGGTCAAAATTTTCCATGTTGCAGACGACCATTGCATTGTCTGCGCTATCCCGCATGACTTCGTATTCGATTTCCTTGTAGCCTGCAATGCTTTTCTCAATGAGCCGGTGTGTGATTGGCGAAAGTTTAAGGCCAGTCGCCACGATGTCGCGTAGTTCTTCTTCTGTGGCACAAATTCCACCGCCTGTACCGCCCATGGTAAAGGCAGGGCGCACGATAATCGGATAACCGATTTTTTGCGCAATAGCGACCGCTTCTTCAGTTGTTGTCGCAATGTCGGATTTACAAAGCGGCTCGCCGATTTCTTCACAGAGTTCTTTGAAAAGCTCACGGTCTTCCGCACGGTCAATCGCAGAGAGTTTCGTACCCAAGAGCTCGACGCCAAGTTCTTCGAGAATGCCCGATTTGGATAGTTCCATTGCCATATTCAATCCTGTTTGTCCGCCAAGTGTGGGCAAAAGCGCATCAGGACGCTCTTTACGCAAGATACGGCTGACAAACTCCAGTGTAATCGGCTCAATATAAACCGTATCGGCAATCTCCCGGTCCGTCATGATGGTCGCGGGGTTGCTATTGACGAGTACGACGCTGTACCCCTCTTCTTTAAGTGCAAGGCAGGCTTGCGTCCCCGCATAGTCAAACTCGGCGGCCTGTCCAATAATAATCGGACCTGAGCCGATAATCATAATTTTTTTGATGTCTGTACGTTTTGGCATTTTTTCTCCTATCTATGATGCTGAATACAAAACAGAATCATAGTCCATCACTGCTGTAGCGATGTTCCCTTCTTAATTGTTTTAACTTAGCAAGTGCTTGCTATCTGCTGAAAACCGTCCTAGTGCCTTCCTAAACTCCAGAGACAGCGTGACCTAATGATAGTCGTGGGGGAAATAATCTCCCACAGTTGAAGTGATTTCTTCAACTTTATAGCTTTTTCAGCACACGTTCAACTTTATCAAGCATATTTCCTGAACTGCCCCAATCAATATTTAACAAACCTTGTGAGCCACCGGCTGAAATGGCTGAAATAGTTGTTTGTTCCGCTGTCCTGACCCACTCGATACTCACACAAGCGTATGAACTATTACGTATAAAATATTGTTCAAACATCAAATGCGTGATAATCACTTCATTCGCAACTGTTTGAGCCTTTCCAGCAAGTTCCATGGTTGATGCACTTTTAAGCATTTGCTCCACAAAATTTTCAAGTTGTTTAGAAGTTGTCTCTCCTAGCCGCCAATTTCTTGTTTCTGCCACACTTTCCTCCATTGCTTATTTATAAAGCTTGAATTTACAAAAAAACATCTGCCAGAGCTAGCAGATGTGTACCAAAATTTTTCCACAAAAGCCTTGACGAAGCTGTCAAACTTTCACAGAAAATTATTTTTACTGTTCACAACTTTGCTAGTCTCTCTGGGCTAGATTAAAAGTTTTATCTTAAACATTTTATCATTTTCAATAATTTTTTGCAACCCTCAATTCGTTGCAGCACGAATAAATTCGACTACTTCATCAGATTTTCCTTCATGTAAATCTCTGACGATTTTTGAGCCAACAATGACTCCACTTGATACCTTATTAAATCGTTCGACGTCTGACAGACTAGATACACCGAAACCAACACATACTGGGAGTTCTGTCAGATTTGACAGGTTTATCAAATGAGCATCAAGATGGTCAGTATAAGCGTGTTCTTTGCCTGTTACACCATTAATTGCAACTGCATAAATAAATCCTTCAGCATTCTTAACAAGTTCTTTTTGACGCTCAAGCCCTGTCGTCAAACTGACCAACTGCACCAAAGCAATATCTTTTCCACCTAGATAATCTGTAATGAAATTTTGTGCTTCTAGCGGCACATCAGGTACAATCAGACCTTTGACAGCACTTCCATCCAAATCGGTCAAAAATTTTTCCGTTCCGTACTGATAAACAGGATTCATATAAGTCATGACAATCAACGGCACAGCAGATTGGATTGTCTTGAGAAGACGCACAATATCTGTCAAATTTACCTTTTTTGCCAGCGCCCGCAATCCTGCCTGCTCAATGACCGGCCCATCAGCTACAGGGTCGCTAAAAGGTATCCCAATCTCAATAGCCGACGCCCCCGCATCTGCGAGCAGATTAACCGTCTCCTGAAGTCCGTCAAGTCCTTTTTCATGGTCTCCTGCCATAATGTAGGGAATGAAGATTTTGTCAATACTTTTTAAATGTTTTTCTAATGTTTTCATAACTTTCCTCAATCATAATAATATTTTCTCAAATTTTATCTCAGCAGTGCGTGCTAATCCCCCATCTCTACCACGGGTGTCCATTCGCTCTATCTCCACTTCATTACGAAAGACGTAAACTTCGTTTACTCTATTCGCGACCTTAACAGCACGGTGTGCTGCTAACCTGTCGATTTCACTAACCGACTAAAGTCGCAAGGCGAAATGGCTAGGTGGCGGAATAAGCAGTACTATCTCCGCAGCTTTGCTGCTAAAGCAGCTAGTCGGAATAGCAAGCTTCGAACTTCGCTTGATTAAATTCAATAGGAGTTGAAACTCCCACTGAATAAGTCTCTGCTTCATTGCTCATTCTTTTGACAAAATTTCCTGTGTCATCTGGATTTTGCCAACTTTCGGGAACTCATCTCTGATAATCTTTTCATAGCTAACAGCCTTTCTATCAGCCGTTGCATCACGTATCAGCACTACGTCAAATCCTTGTGCAGCCGCATCTTTTGCTGATTTGAACACACCGTTACTTGTAGAAATCCCTGAAAAGAAAATCGTCTTAACCCCCTGTGCTTTCAACTTTTCAGCCAATCCAAAATCTGATTGTGTAAAAACCGATGGTCCAAACTTAATCACTTCGCACGGTCCAGTCACATCTGTAATAAGCTGACGACCAAAGGATTTTGACCAGCTTTTCGGCAAAAATTTTGGCTGAACACTGGTCAGAAAAACGGGGAGCTGCTCTGATATGAAGTAGCTCATCAGAGCACGGTTGTTGGCTTCAATTTCTTTCCACGAATGAGGATAAGGTTCTTTTACTATTTTTTGAATAGCTGCATTCAAATCCACGACAATCAAAGCTGAATTTTTCATTTTATTCCATCTTTCTTATTTAATTAGCAGGCTTCGACAATGCAAGTCTGATATCAAAAATATTGGTCCATTTTATCTCAGTGTACAGGATAAGTGGCATATCTCCACAGCCTTGCTGCTACGAATGACGAGAACTTTTGTTCTCTTCATGCACAAGCTTAACAGCAACCGTGAACTAGTCGGAATGGCAAGCCTCAAACTTAGTCTTTGCTTCATTAGCAAGATATTTTCAGTTAATAATCTTCCCCCGATTACTTTTGACAAATGCAGCCCGAATCCGTGCCACAACAGCCCTATCAGGCTCAGGAAAATCCAAAATTTCCCGAATAATCCGAAGCGGCAATTCCGAGCGATAAGAATGCGTCGGATTGCCAGGAAATTTCTTGTCTGTGACATTCGGGTCATCTTCCCAAGGTCCGACTGGTTCAATCTCATACACATGCACCTGTTTCTCATCGCCCGCAGCGACTGCAGCCGCCAAACCAGCACCTGCCACATCACTCGTAAAATAAATATGCGTCATCACAAGTTCCGGCTGATAATTCGAGCGAAAACCAGCTTGCAACATTTCTCCAACTTTCAGCTCCGCCGCTGTTCCATGATAGAATGGGCCACTATCTAGCGGATTTGCATGGCTCGTCATCTCGTCTCCTCCTCAAAATAAGTAAGCGTCTCACGCACAAGCCATTTTGTGAGTCCTGCTAAAGCTTCAAGACTGCTATTGAAAGGCACATGTACTGCACCACCGCTTGTTTCATATCCCCTTTCATGAATTCGGCTTGCCAAATCTTTCATCACGGTCGCTTTCAGATACAATCCAAACCATGACTGACGTGCCACAGCATAAAGTAAAATCTTCCCCGAATGCTTTTTAGAAGCTGGAGCTTGCCAAGCTAGCATCTCATGCGAAATCTTAGGACTTGCCTCTGGACAAATTTCGAGTACTGCTTGCTGCACGGTCTGATAGAACGCTACGAACTCACCTTGGGTCAAAAAATCTTCTGCTTTCATTTTTCACTATCTTTTTGGTACATCTTCTGATAATGCTCTAAACTCGTCTCGCCAGTCTCCAAGCGTTCCTTAATCTGATTCACAGCCTTATCGCCGCGCCCAGACAGGCAGACAATCATACTCTTGTCTTTACCAAGTTCTTTTGCCAACTTGACCGCATAGGCAACAGCGTGCGAGCTTTCAAGGGCTGGAATGATGCCTTCTTGACGGCTGAGAAGTTGGAAGGCTTCGACCGCTTCATCGTCTGTGATATCGACATACTTCGCCCGTCCGATACTATTGAAATAACTGTGCTCAGGACCAATACCGGGATAATCCAAACCTGCAGAAATACTGTAAGCTTCAAGAATCTGTCCATTTTCATCTTGCAGAACGTCCATCAGCTGACCATGCAAAATACCCGGTTTTCCATTTGTAATCGTCGCCGCGTTATACTTGTGATTAACCGCATAGCCCGCTGCTTCGACGCCATACATGGCGACACTTTCATCATTGACAAAGGGATAAAAGAGTCCCATCGAATTAGAACCGCCTCCAACACAGGCTACCAGCGCATCAGGGAGTTTCCCTTCTTTTTCAAGAAATTGCGCCCGCGCTTCCTTGCCAATGACGGACTGATAATCCCGCACAATCTGCGGATAAGGGTGTGGTCCCAAGACAGAGCCCATCACATAATGCGTATCCTCAACATTTGCCACCCAAGCACGTAAAGCAGCATTGACTGCATCTTTCAGTACGCGCGAACCGTCTGTGACGCTATGAACCTTTGCACCGAGCAACTCCATGCGAAACACATTGAGCGCTTGTCGCTTCACATCTTCTTCCCCCATGTAAATCGTACATTCCATCCCAAAAAGCGCCGCTGCTGTTGCCGTTGCGACCCCGTGCTGACCTGCGCCTGTCTCGGCAATCACCTTATTTTTTCCCATTTTTTTGGCAAGGAGAACCTGCCCTAGTGCGTTGTTGATTTTGTGAGCTCCTGTGTGGTTGAGGTCTTCGCGTTTCAGATAAATCTTCGCCCCACCTGCGTACTCCGTCAAGCGTTTAGCGAAATAAAGCGGATTTTCACGTCCAACATAATCTTTGAGCAAATCGTCCAGTTCTTTCTGAAATTCTAGGTCTTTTTTGCTTGCTTCGTAAGCGACTTCGAGCTCTTTTACGGCTGTCATCAGCGTTTCAGGGACAAATTGTCCGCCGAAATTGCCGTAAAAACCACGTTCGTTGGGTTGATTGTAAGTCATCGTTTCACACTTTCTTTTCTATTTTATCTTTATTCACAGAATATGTGCATATTATACCATTTTCAATCCTAAATTAGACAAAACGCTTGATAATTTCTTCCGCCGTTTCTTCGGGCGTTTTTCCTGTTCTATCAATTTTGAGGGTATTCAAAGTTTCATATTTCTTCAAGTAGATGAGCGCTTCTGGAATCCTACTCTCATCACGTTTAGGGTCATTGACAAAATTCCTCGTTAATGTGGCTTCATCAGCCATGAGTGAGATATTGCATAGTTTGAAATCGTGCTCTGTCAGGTCTGACAGCACTTTATCAATAATCGCCTGTTCATGCATGACCCATGTGAAAATCACGTTTTCAATCTGCGAATTGCCCAGAAACTGATTGAGCACAAACGCGATATTTTCATGAACCATCTGGATATTTTCAGTATTTACGATAAAAGGATGCAAGTCCCATGCCCAATCGCCATCAAAATATACAGACTTCGGTAATTTCTCCGCTAAAACTTTGGCAACTGTTGTTTTACCAATGCCCATTGGGCCGCCAATCAGGTAAAGTTTTTTCATGTTTCCCTCGCATTCTTTATAAAAGATTTTATCTTTTCGGCGTTCTTTTGACCATCACTCTCCACACCTGAGCTGACATCCACACCAATAAAGTTAGGATATTGACGAAAATACCGCACAGTTTCCGCCACCGTCTCAGGCACCAAGCCGCCCGCAATCATAAATTTTTGCCTGATGAGCGAAAAATCTTGATTTCTGTCAATGCTTGCGCCGGATTTTCCCGCCTCATGGTCAATGAGCAGGAGCACATTTTCAGCGTATTTCGTGGACTCGGAAACACTTGAGATGACCTTGATGACGGGCAAGGTCAACTTATTGATATAAAGCTGGTCTTCCTTGCCATGAAGCTGGACGATGTCAATCTTTGCCGCAGCTGACAGCTTTTCCACGGTCGCTATGTCTTCATTCACAAAAACGCCGACCTTTTTGACGGACGCTGGGACATCAGCCGCCATACTGACGACTTTGTCAGTACTGACAGAGCGTTTGTAGCCCGCTGACAAGATAAATCCGATGTGCGTTGCGCCGTACTGTACCGCCGTATCAACACTTTCTTTCGTTTGATTGCCGCAGATTTTGATGTTCATTCTTTCCTCCCTAATTATCCATTATGATAGACAAATCCCAGTTTATCAAGAACCGGTTGTTCAATATGAATTCTCATAGATGGCAACTGATTCTCAACGATATCAAGCTCAATTTTGAGTGATTTATCGTCGTTCAAATATCCCTGATAAATCATCATCGTTGGTAGTAGTGGTCCACTTCCACTTTCATAAGTTGCTGTATTTTTTTCAATCGTCACTTGTTTGACTAGCGAGAAAAGTTCCTTTTGGTTTTTACCTTTGAATTGGTAAGAAACCAGCTTTCTCATCTCTTCTTGGCTCATCTGGCTTATTTTTAGATTATCCCGCAAAAGAGTTGATTGTTTCGTAGGAAGTTGGAAAATCAGAACAAGGACAATCAAAACTCCAATAACAAGTGCAATAATACCATAGTAAGGCTTTTTAGTCATTTTTTACATCCTTATTTTTTTACGCTTATTTCTAGATTCTTTCTTCGCCAGTTTTTGTGCTTTTATCGCTTCTCTCACTTTCTTTTCCATTCTTCTTTTTTGGTTTTTTCACTTTCTTATCGTCAAACACATATTGAAGCTTCCACTTCCCTTTATTTCTCACTATAGTGACGGCAATACCTGCTAATACTGCAAGGGAGCAAAATGAAAAAAACAACGCCATCATAACACTTCCAAATGTCGGTCCTTCAAGAACACTTGGCCAAAGTACAAATCCTGTAAAGAATATCACAGTTGAACCAAAACCCATGACGATAATCCACATCCAAAGTTGTCTATATTTCGGGAAAAGTGCACTCAACAAAACAGAAAGCAATACAGTTCCAAAAGCAGCACATACATAGGAGACAAATAAATTTATTGAATCTCCGTCTTGATGGATAAACATGTAAATCGAAAAGAAATACATAAAAGGCACTCCCAGAAAATATCCAAAAATCCCAAGTATGCTAGTACCTACTGGAAAACTTTTTGTTTTTACTTTTAATTTTTTGTTTTTCATTTCTCTACCTGTTCAAACCACGAACGAGAGATATCAATAGTGGCTAAAAACTGTATAACGTTATGAAGTGATAGTTCTCTACTTTTGAATTTCATTTTTATTCTTCTTTCTGTTTCGTATTTTTTTAATAAGCCATAAGATAAATATAATTAACCAACTCATCATGACAACAAAATCAATGGCGCTTATAATTGTTGGTGTACTTGCCCCTTTATAGATGTTTCCTAAAACAATCACAATAATCACCGAAGTGATAATGTAGCCTCTTTTGATTAACTTTAATAAGGCTCTCTTTTTTTCTACTGGTGTTTTTGATTGTTTATCGGAGACGACTTCCCAATACTGTCTATTTTTCCCTTTCAAGTAGGCAAGATATCCAAATTCAACGATAACACTTGGAAATACCGTGACAAATAATATAGTCAGACCGATACCAAACACCGCAGTAATACTTTTGGCTAAAATACCTCCAATAAGAGTAACACCTAGAATTACACCAAAGCCAATCCTTCCAAATACACCAGATAAAGCAAAATAATTTTTCTGTGCCCGTTTTTCCGAAAATCCCACTTTTAGTCGTTGTTTCAACAATAAAACATTCACTGAAATCGAACTCAAAAATAGTAGAATGGTTAATGGAACAAAAACTCTTCCTGTTGTGAGATAAACAGTTTCATTTGTTGCATTGTTTGTTATCATCAAATATCCTACGGTTGAAAGGCCAACGGTTAATAAGACAATTGTCAAAGCAAATAACCATGAAAAAATCACTTGATGTTTATACATCAATTTTGTTTTAAGAGAAACAAGCCCAGTTAAAAGACAAATGATTGTTAAAAATATATAGAGATAAGACCAGACAGCAAAAGAAGTAAAGCCTTCTGCTTGATAATATCCCCAAAACCCAAATGCTTCAAATCCAAGGAAAAATGCTGCAATAAAAGGAAATACCTGTAAGCCAGACAAAGAAGCCCGTGAATAGATGAAGCTTTGAAAATAATTTACATTTGCTTGCTCAATTTCTACTTTATTTTTATCCAAAATACAGCCTCCTACCAGCCAAAATGAAAATTAAGGGCTTTTCCAATTTAGTCATTTTTCACAACTTTCAGTTCTGCCACCGCTTCCTCAACATTCTCACTCTGCATCAGCGCTGTTCCCACCAGAATCGCATTGAAATAGGGGGCTAAGAGTTCAGCTTCCTTGCGTCCAAACACGCCGCTCTCCGAGATATAGACCTTATCTGGCTGAAATTCTGAAACTAAATCCAGCGAATTTTGCAGGCTGACCTCAAAAGTTTTGAGATTTCGGTTATTCACGCCAATAATATTTGCCCCAAGCTGATGCGCAATGTCCAACTCATTTTTATTATGCGTTTCAACCAACACTTCTAAGCCTAGAGAAATCGCATCGTCATAGAGTGATTTCAATTTTTCAAAATCGTGCTCAAAACAAGCCACAATCAGTAAAATAACGGTCGCCCCAGCGTTCACAGCCCGGACAATCTGCTTTTTATCAATGATAAAATCTTTGTTCAGCGTTGGAATGCCGACGCTACTCGAAATTTCGCGCAGATATTCAATATCCCCTTTGAAAAATACAGGGTCAGTCAGCACCGAAATCATTGACGCTCCCGCCTGCTCGTAACTTTTCGCCTGTACAACCAAATCAACCTCTACATTGATATCGCCCAAGGAGGGCGATGCTTTCTTGCACTCGGCAATGACTTGGAGACTCTCCACTTGCGCCTGCAAAAAATCGTAAAGTTTGTAGGTTTTGCGCACCATTCCTGCTGTCTCAAGCGACATTTCCGCCACCTCATGAGCTTTTTGAGCTAAAATCGTTTCTAAAAATTTTCCGTGTTCAATATTCATGTGTTTACCTCAACTCGTAAAAAGTGTTGTTTTTTATAAAAATAACGTTGAAAAAATGTAGGCTTGATGAAAACTTTATCTGCTTGGTTTATAAAATTCAACCCTCATCATAAAATCATCACAAGTCGTTTTCAAATTTTTTATCGGGCCAGCTGTTACTGTAAAGCCTTGTTTCTGGTAAAATCCAACCGCCGTATCACGTGCTTCAACAATACATTTTTCAAAGTTCAACTGTTGTAACTCATCAAAAAGTTGTACAACGAGCTGGCTTCCAATACCTGACTTTTGTCGCTCATTTTTTACTGCAAAAGCACAGAGTTGAGCCGTTTGTGGCTCTTTTACAAAATAATTCAACGTTCCAATCAGTTTACCATTTTCAAGCGCACCAAAGAAAATATTTTCGACTTCATAGCTCAGATTTTCATCGTAAATTGAAAGACCAAGCGGACGACGTAAAATCTCATCACGCAAAGCTAAAGTCTGCGTATAAAGTGAGGAATTTGTTTTCTTGTACTTCACAATTTCCATAACTACCCTTTCAAAACCTGAATCCTCAACGGTTCTGTCGAAATTTCAACCTCGCCACCCAACGGAAAAGTAAAAATCGGCTGTGTGTGCCCAAAATCCACATCATAAATCACCGGAATCGTTTTTAACACAGGAAATTTGTCCAAAATGTAATGCAAAATTTCTTCGGTCATACCCTCTTCTTTCGGGAAACGTCCAATCACAAGTCCCGCGAGGTCTGGATAAACCTGCAAGAAATGGGCGAGCTCACGATTCCAACAATAAAAATCTTCCTCTTCTGCATTTTCCAAAAAAGCAATCGGACGGGCGACTTGTGCTTGCCAATCCGTCCCCGTCATCAGCATCACGGTATTCAAATTGCCGCCCAAAGTCGTGCCGCTCGCGCTTCCATGATTGTAAACTTTCCACTCATTTTTGAGAAAATGACGAGGCTGTGTCGGGTCATACCAAGCATCGCTCGTGTAAACCTCGCTTGCCGCCAAGTGATAACGCTCATCCCCAGCCACCGCCTTCAGCCACTCTGCTGTTTGAAAATCCTGCAGCTCATCCATCAGAAAAGCAATATAGCCAGGACCGTAGTAAGTCACAAGCCCCGTTTTTGCGAAAATCGCCTGATGCAGCACGGTAATGTCTGAAAAGCCGCAAAAAATCTTAGGATTCGCACGGACAATCTCCCAGTCAATATAGGGCAGCAGTTCATTGGCATCAAAACCGCCAATCGTACACAATACCGCTTTGACCGACTTGTCAGCAAACGCCACATGAAAATCCTCAAGTCGTGAAGCAATCGAACTGCTCTCTAACAGGTCATTCTCAAGGATATGTGCGCCAAAACTGACCTTGAAACCCAAATGCTCCAAGCGCTCCTTTGCTTTCAGTTTGTCTTCAAACTTTCCTGTGCGCGTTAGCGACGAACTCGGAGAGATGACACGAATTTCATCGCCTTTTTTTAACTTTTCGGGATAGATTTTTTGCATTTTTTCTCCTCAAAATAATTCTATTTGCTCGCTTAACACAACACCTTCCAACTTCAACAACTGCCACTTCACATGTACACCACCTGCATAACCCGTCAGACTACCGTCTGCGCCAAGCACACGATGACAGGGAATAATGACCGAAATCGGATTGTGCCCGACTGCACCGCCGATGGCTTGCCCCGACTTTATCCCGAGCTCTTGCGCAATCTCACCGTAAGTTGTCGTTTTTCCAAGTGGAATATCGCACAAAATTTTCCAGACTTTCTGACGAAAATCTGAACCTGTAAGTTGTAATTTTAGAGCTGATAAATCAGGGGCTTTACCATCAAAATAGTCTGTCAGCCAAGCTTTCGTCTGGTCAAAGATTTGCAAGCTATCATCATTGACAAAGCTTGATAAATCAGGAAGATATTTTTGATTTTCCAAGTAACAGCCTGTGAGTAGCGAGTCATCATTTGAGGTTAAAATGTAAGTGCCGACAGGCGAAGCGTAAGTCGTTTTGTAGTTCATTATTAGCTCCTTTTCATCTTGGATATATTTATTTTTTTCTGAGTTAATCCTTCATCACTTTAGTTCTGTCTCATCTTTTTGCTCCATCAGCCAATCACCATTACTTTGTTTGACAAAAATGAAGCTAACGTACGGTGTACCCACCGCGGCGCGATGTAGTCCCTCACTTTCGTTATATTCAGCAAGGACAGCGACTCTACCATTTGTTACGCTCAAGTCCATCATATAAGGGTCATAATAAGATTTTCTCACCTCCGAAAACGATGTTCCCCCTGCACCAGAAACAATCGCTCCCTCTTGAAGAGCATTATAGCCAGACAAGGTCCAACCTGAAAAGACGCCGCAATTTCCCACACCTGTCTCATTCGCCTCAGATAACAGAAAGTCCCCATTCTTCTGCTTGATAAAAGTTAATGTTACGATTGTGTTATCAGGATTATTATAGACAATTTGGCGTGTACTTGTCACATTTATCGTGTTTTCAAGCGTTGACGGCTGACCAAAAGCTTTGATAATCGCGTTATAAGTTGCGCCTCCGACACCTGTCGTTTCTTCCCCCACTTGCAAGTCAAGAAATTTGTAAAAATCCCAGGTCGTTGTTTTCAGAACATTTTCACGCGTGTCTTTAAAAGTTGAAGCTGTTGTCGTACCTGCGCTTGAGTTTTCTGTGCTGGATGAACTCGAACTTGTAGAAACAGAACTGTTCTTTTGTTCATTTGCCACTAGCACCGCCTGCGATGGTTTTGAAGAGCCATTCACCGGGAAATTACTTGAAATAATCAAAACAAGAAAGACCGCAAAAAAACCAACACTTGTCCAAATGATTACGTTTTTCCTACTGATTTTTGAGACTTCAGTCCCAAACTGAGACGAATTCTCCTCCACATAATGCGTGTGGCAATAGACACAGACTTTTTCACCATTTTTGTCTATCGTAAATTCTGATGCGCCGCAGTTCTGACAGATTTGTGCTTTCATCTGGTCCTTCTTTTTCTATTTTCCTCACTCCACCTGTGTCGCTTGCAATTCCCGCAATTTCGTAAGTGCAGCGCCTGATGCGATGACTTCACGCGCAAGCTGCACACCATCTTGAATGCTTGCGACTTTACCATTCGCAAAAAATCCGAGTCCGGCGTTCAAGACCGTTGTTTCCAAAAACGGCGATGCATTGTTTTTCAAAACCTTTTCCAATATTTCGGCATTTTCAGGGGCTTCACCACCACGGATATCGTTCAGTGAGACTTCTTCCATGCCCAAATCAGCCGCTGTAAATTCGTGCAGACTAACCTCTCCATCTTCGAGCAGCGCATAGTGGTTGACGCCAAACAAAGTGGCTTCATCAACATTGTTCGCCCCTGTAATCACGACACAACGCTTGCGCCCCAGCCCACGCAGGACTTCTGCCGTTGTCTGAAGGAGGTCAAGTCGCGAAGTACCGAGAAGTTGCGTTTCAAGTGGAATCGGGTTAATCAAAGGACCCGTTAAGTTCATAATCGTTGGAATTTCAAGCTGCCGTCTGACAGGCGTGAAATATTTCATGGCAGGATGCAGATTTTGTGCGAAAAGAAAGACAAGCCCGACCTTATCAAAAACTTCTGCTAAACGCTCCGCGGGCAGATAAAGGTTAATTCCCAACGCTTCAAGAACGTCTGCCGAGCCAGATTTGCTAGTAATCGAGCGATTGCCGTGTTTCGCCATATGGACACCGCCAGCCGCTAGCACAAAGGCTGATGTTGTCGAGATATTGAAACTGAACGAGCGGTCGCCACCTGTTCCGCAGTTGTCCATCGCATTCTTAATCGTCGTTGGAATTTCCACCGCCGCACGCTGTAGCGCTCTCGCCAAGCCTGTCAGCTCTGAACTGCTCTCGCCTTTCATCTTGAGCGCCACGAGAAAGCTCGCAATCTGTACCTCTGTCAACTCGCCCTGAATGATGCTGTTTGCTAGCATATTCATCTCGTTTTCAGTCATATTATGACCAGCCATTACTTTTTCAAGTTCGTTTTTCATTTTAAAATGTGAGTTCGACTTTCCAGAAGTGCAGAAAATTGCCATGCAACTTGCCCCTAGTTGCTTATCGAAAATGAATAGCAGATGGGCCATACATAATTATTGGTTTTCTAACTTTTAGGAGAGGAACTCTGTCCCTTTCTTTTATTTTTTACAGTAATTTTTCAATTTCAGAAACTAATTCTTCAGGTTTTGTCGCTGAGCCGAAGCGAGCGATGACTTTCCCCTCACGGTCAATGAGGAATTTTGTAAAATTCCACTTGATTGTACCGCCAAGTGCCCCTTTTGCTTCTTGCTTCAAATACTTGTAAAGCGGATGAGCATTTGCACCATTGACATCTATTTTTTGAAACATTGTAAATTTAACCCCATAGTTAAGCTGGCAGAATTCCTGAATTTCAGCGTTTGTACCACTATCCTGATGAGCAAATTGATTACAAGGAAATCCCAGAACTTCAAGTCCTTTATCTTTGTAATCTTCATAAAGTTTTTCCAGACCTTCAAATTGCGGTGTAAAACCACATTTGCTTGCCGTATTGACAACAAGGACAACTTTTCCTTTGTAATCGCTCATTGTAGCTTCTGTTCCGTCCATTTTTGCGGCTGTAAAATCGTAAAATGTATTCATTTTTTATTCCTCACTTTATTTTCTATAAAAGATGAGCACTCACTCTCTTTATCTCCCTGTATTTCGCTCCATTTATTCAAGGTCAGCGGCTTCAAGGACTAGATTTTTAACCATAAATAAGTCTTTGCTTCATTCATTTTCATTGACTGTTCTCACAAAATTCTCAATCATCGTCATCCCATCAAGCGTGCCAATACTTTCTGGGTGAAATTGGAGACCATAAATCTTCAGTTTTTCATTTTCAATCGCCATCACTTCACGATCGTCGGTTGATAGCGCCGTGATGGCGAAATCTGGCAAGGCAACATTTTCGTCCATCACAATCGAGTGATAGCGCATCACACGAAAATGATTAGGCAGATTTTCAAAGAGCGTATTTCCCGAAGTTTGACGAATGGTTGAGGCTTTGCCGTGCATAACGGTACGTGCGAGACGCAGCTTTCCGCCAAAACTCTCCACAATTGCCTGAAAGCCAAGGCAAACGCCCAATATCGGCTTTCGACCTGCAAAGTCATGAATCATCTGCTCCATTTTTCCTGCGTCAGCTGGCCAACCAGGTCCGGGCGAGAAAATCAACGCATCGGCTTTTTCTGCCACCTCGTAAAGCCGCTCATCGTCATTGCGCAGCACTTGCACCTCTGTTTTTGGCGACACGTCACTTTGTGACGTGTTATCCGCAACCTCAGTATTTCCAATTGGTCGTACTGAGCCGACGTATTGGGCAAGATTGTAAGTGAAACTATCGTAGTTGTCAATTATTAAAATCATTTATCTCTTCTTTCTGTTTTTGTTCTCCATTAGCTGTTAAACCCGACAGCATTCATTTTTTCTTTTTTTCGTTTTTATCCTTCTTTTTTAACAATTCCGTATAAGTCAATTTCCCGCCAGTTTGCTTCAAGGTGGCTTTTCTTGCCCAAATGAGAGCAACGATAAATGCGGGTCCTACAACAAGCCAAGCTGCAGGTGGTAGGCTTCTTCCCGAACTTGTCCACATTTCATTCGGTCTTGTAATTACAATATCTAAACCATACAAGAAAAATACTGCCATTGTAACGACTAAAGACCAGATGACCCATTCTGCCCAGTAATGTGAGAGTTTTGCAGACAATCTCCCAACAATGAAAATGGATAATACTATTAAACCAAGTAAAATAGCTCCTACTGACAAAATTGTATTCCCTAAATCTTTGCTATTTCCTTGCAAATAATCAATAAGATTGACAATCCCTCCGATAACAAAGGTTAACCCTACAGCAAGCATAAATAAGACAATGAAAACTAGCCAAACTATATCTTTAATCTTTGTTTTAATCTTTGCATTGCAAGCCTTGATTTTACTTATCTCATCGCTTGACTTTCTCCCATAAATCATCACTGGTATCCAAAGAATCAAAAGTAAGCATACTGATAATATAAAACCACTGAATGTCGGACGGTGCCAAAAGATAAACCGTGATAGTGCGAGTATAGCAAGGAAGCCAAATACGACCGTCAAAGCCCCTATACCGAACAAAACTGGCTTTGAAAAATTTTTGTGATTAAATTTTTTCATCTCAATCTTTTCTGTTAATCCTAGTCCAACAATCCGTAAGTGAAACTATCGTAGTCGTCAATGATTAAAATCATTTTTGTACCTTTCTTTTGAAATAAATTCCTAAAGTCACGATAAGAGGAACAATCAGGATAAGGAGAAATTCTTTTGCAGCAAAACGTCCGCGCCAGAAGAGGGCAATCAAAGCGAAGTAAACACTGTTGCAGATGACGGATACAAGCAAGCCTTGCCACAATGCACGCTTCAAGAAATCATAGTAAATAGGAATAAGGGCGCTATTGGCAATCAGAACGAGAGAATAGAAAATCTCAAAGAACGAACCAATGCCTGATGTCCAGAAACCTTGATGACTGCTACTTGCAAAATAGGCAATGAGGAGAATGAAACCTGCTGCAAGATTGGCGAGAAAGGGGAAGTAGAGTTTTAGTTTCATGCAGTTTCTCCCCCTCAGAACCGCTCCCAATACACGCAAGTCTTGACATCGCGTGTGAGCAAATCATTTTCAGCTTCACGGTCGAAAATCGCATTGACCTCAGCGAAATATTCGCTGTAATTCTCATCGTCAGCTAGTGGACTGTGTGAGTGACTGCTCATGAAGGTCAGCCACTTTTCACGTGTATAGGTTTGCGGATTGGGGAATTCTAGCTCCTCACGATTTTTGAAAAAGCTCAGCGCCGAAGTCTCACTATGCCCTTCTGTTCGCTTGATTTTGGCATTCTCATCATAGTAGCTAAAGGTATTATAAATAGAAAACACAATGCCATTAGGCTTCAAAATTCGTGCGCATTCTGTGCGAAAAGCAATCGGGTCGAACCAATGCAAAGCCTGTGCGACAGTAATCGCATCAAGGCTGTGGTCGGGAAGTTCTGTGTGGTCTGCCAGTGCGGAAATTATCTGAGCTTTTGGAAAGTTTGCGAGCGCAATTCTCAACTCCTTGCGCATATCGTGATTTGGCTCAATCGCAATGACATCAGGAAATTTCTTTGCAAGAAGCGCCGTGAGTTTGCCCGTGCCTGCCCCGATATCTGCGATTTTTGCCTTCCCAGGCACAAGCGTTGCAATAAAATCAAGCAAAGTCTGCGGATAATCAGGGCGCGCAAGACGATAAGCTTCTGCCTTTCCTGTGAAATTTTCAGAGAGATTTTGATATTCAGGCATTTATTCCTCCTTTATCAAATCCAAAATGTGAACCAAACAATCGTCATGATGATTGAAATAACAAGACCCACTGCGGTAAAGATTATAGCAAGGACTGTGAGAAAGTGGTTATTTTTTCGTACCCACGAAAGGGTTGAAAAGATAACAGCAACGACTGAAAAGATAATCCCACCTATGGGCGTCCAGCTGAATAAAAGTCCAAGCCCTCCGAAAGTAACGGCCAAAATGCTTAGGACGATGGACTCTTTATGTGCATTTATGTTGTTATCTAGCACCTGTCTTCCCCAAAAATCTGAAAGTTCCAACCACGGCTTTGAAGCAAATCTGCTCAACTCCTTACCACGAACTGTAAAATGCACATCTTTTGCCCAAACTTTATCTCCAAGTTCACGCGCAAGTTCTTGTCCTGCGAATTGCTCGGCCATTGCTAAATTTTCGGCGCGTACCCGAAAACCACCTTCATGTAGTGCCTGACGTTCGCCCTTTCCAACTGAAAAGTTGTTACCTACCATAATTCCCTTGGCGACGCCTTCCAATGTCACTCCCTGACTTAAATCCATTTGCGGGTGATTATTCCACATCACTTGATAACCATTCATTTTAGTTTCCTATTATTCTCCTTTCAGCTTTTTCGTTAAGTTATTAATATTACAAGTTAATTTATAGAGATTTTTGTGATTTATCATTTTATTCTCCTGCTCTACCAACTTCCGTGTGTTGAGCCGCCAATGGTTGGTGTGAACACTTTACGTTTGCGCGCTTCTTCTGCAAACTCAAAGACAGGGTGCGTTACAATCAGAAACTCCAACTGACGCATCAAGTCACTGAGTTCACGGTCAAAATTTCTTCCCCATTCAATCTTGTTCTTCGTATCTATGAATGCTTTTCGCGTTTCCGGGTTCACATCTGGGTCAAGCACCACATCATACATTTTCGCAAGCAGCGCTTGCTGATTTTCGTTCAAATTTATTTTTGGCATAATTTCAATCCCCAATCTCCAACAGTCCACGCGCTTTATTCAACGTTTCTTGATACTCATGCTCTGGCACGCTGTCATATACAATCCCAGCACCAGCCTGTACGTGTGCTTTTCCGTCTTTCAAAACCATTGTCCGAATGGCGATGGCGAAATCGCAGTTGCCATTCTTCGTCAGATAACCGACAGCACCGCCGTAGATGCCGCGCTTTTCTTGTTCAAACTCGTAGATGCGTTTGTAAGCCCGATTTTTGGGTGCTCCTGAGAGCGTTCCTGCTGGAATAGTGGAAATCAGAGCGTCCATTGCCGTAAATTCAGGTCGGAGTTTACCTTTTACTTCACTTGTGATGTGCATCACGTAACGGTACTTCTCGATTTTCATGAAAACAGGAACTTCAACAGAGCCGTATTCGGAAATTTTGCCGATATCATTGCGTCCGAGGTCAACAAGCATCTTGTGTTCGGCTGTTTCTTTTTCGTCATTTCGCAGCTCATCAATCAAAAATTCGTCTTCTTCCTCTGTGATGCCGCGCTTTCTAGTCCCTGCAATAGGATTGGTGGAGACAATCCCGTTTTGCACAGCAACAAGCCGCTCAGGTGAGCTACCAATCACGTGGAAATGGTCAAATTCGATAAAATACATATAAGATGATGGATTCTCCACGCGCAATCCCCGATAATAATCAAACGGATTTGCTGTAAAATCTGCTGTCAAACGCTGTGAAAGCACAATTTGAAACATATCGCCATTTCTGATAAGCTCACGCGCCGCACGTACTTTTTCCTCAAAAGATGCTTGCGTGGTGTTGCTTGTAAAATTCATTTTCATCAGTGCTGATGAACGATTTTCAGCATCTGTCAAATTTGACAGAGCGGTCATTTTTTCTGACAGAGCTGACAAAAGTTCACTTTCAGAACGACTACTGTAAACATTATCTTCTACCAAAATCAACTTTTCACGCTTATGGTCAAAAATCACATAGCTCTCATAAAGCATAAAATAAATATCAGGCGTACCAATCCTGTCCGTCAGCTCAGGCTGAATATTTTCGTAAATTCCGTACGTGTCAAAGCCAGCATAACCAATCGCACCGCTGGCAAAAGGCAAATCCTCATCAATCGCATTTTCTGGTTGATGGACCAATTTTTCAATGTATTTCAAAGGGTCAGCATTTTTGAGCTCTTCACCATTTACTGTCAATCGCCCATCAGCAAATTTGACATGATGCACGGGATTGACCGCAATGATGGAAAAACGGGATTGTTCATTTTCGCGCGGAATAGATTCCAAAATAACCTTATTTTTCCCCGTCAATCGCAAGTAAACCGAAATCGGAGTAAGTGTATCAGCATTAATTTCTTTTTTGATTTTCATATTATCGCATTCTCCTCAATTTTTTTGAAGTACCAAAAAACCCGCAGAGTAAAAATACTCTACGGGCGTATGAGCGCGGTGCCACCGTAATTCAAGTTGTCAAAACAACTTCTTTTTCTCCTCAAGCAAGGAGCCGCTTTTTATCGGGAGCAACCGTGATTTTCATTGTTTCAAATCAGCGCAGCAAAGCTGCAAAAATCAGTCCATTCACCTTTACAAATTTATCTGCTCGCACCCCCGCAGACTTCCTGAAAAATTCGTCGTAAAAGTTACTCTTCTGAGATTATTTAAATTGTAAAACTTTTCTGCATTTTTGTCAAGAGTTTACATCTGAAAGCCAATGATTGATTTTCTCCATCTCCTTGTCAGTCAAACCCGTGTAGGCAAATGGACGGATGACAAGTAATTTCCCACATTCTTGTGCCTGATTCAGAATTTGTGAAGCTTTAATCAACCAGGGGTTTGCATTGTCATCAATCAATACAAAAACGGCATTTGCATGAGCAAGGTAGAAATTTTCAAGTACTTCCAGTTTGTTCCACAAATAATTTTTCGTCCGTTTTCCAGAAAAATCAAGAAAACCTTTTGTTTCGAAGTTTAACAACTGAGCGAAAATATCAGATTTTTCTTGCCACGAACTGCACCAATAAATGTCAGTTTTCCGCCCCAAAAGCTGCAGCCAATTTTTCAGAGAATTCTTTATCGTGAAAGCTCCAATTTGCACAGCATCTTCAGGCACTTTGCCAAGTGAAAGTAGTACACCATCAATATCAAGCAAAATTATTTTTTTCATCAACCTACACGCTCCAATCTCAAAAATGACCAAACGGCTGACCTAAGCCAGTAGAACAAAAATAGAATGTACTGTTGAAGTGATTACGTTATCTGTAGGAGTTTCCTTTTTCCACAGAGATAACTCAAAGATTTTAAGTCGCTTTGTCTGAGCAGTTTATTTCTGCTTCGCTATATGCTAAGCCAACGAGTTGGTATGCTTTCGCAATATGGTACGGCTTATCCCGCCGCCTGAAGAGTCAGAAAAATGAGTGACATTGCTAGGTCAAATTTTCTGATAAATTCGTAGTCCAAAGGACGAGACCGTAAGCACTTACTGAATTAGATTATAACATAAAGCGTCTTCATTAGTTCTGAAATTTTGCAGTTTTCATTTTTTATGTTACACTAACTCTATGAACAATCAGATGAAACGGAAAAATAGATATAAAATCTGGCCTTTCCTGACAAAATTAGGCATTATTATCTTGCTTATTTTGGGCTTTACTGCTTATAATTTGATGAAAACGAGCGATGCGCAGACTACATCTGCTCTCGCAAGCCAAGTGCAGACTGTTACACGTTACAATTTTATTCGTGAGCTTGCGCCTGCCGCACTCCAAGCACAGAAAGAAGATAAGATTTTGCCTTCTTTAACTTTGGCACAGGCTTGTTTAGAGTCTGATTTTGGACAATCTTTATTAGCAAGTAAGTACCATAATCTGTTCGGCGTGAAAGCCTATGGCAATGTTCCTACGGTCAAATTGGACACACAAGAATTTGAAAATGGAAAATGGATAACAATTTCTGGTCAATTTCGCGTGTATGCTACAGATGAAGCTTCTGTTCTAGGTCATTCTAAACTTTTTGTCAATGGCACAACTTGGAACCCTAACCAATACGCTGCTGTACTTAATGCAAAAGATTACAAGGCTGCCGCTAAAGCTGTTCAAACCAGTGGTTACGCCACTGACCCTGCTTACTCTGCAAAATTAATTCAGATTATTGAAAGCTATCAACTTCAAAAATATGACCAAGCTGTAAATTGAAGCGATTATCGCATCAATAGGCACAATCTTCTCCTTTGCAAAAGATTATCCGTCGAATTAACACTTGTGTTAAGCAATCGTACCCACATCTTGATATAATAAAAGGCATGGAAATCGAAAAAACAAACCGAATGAACACACTTTTCGAGTTTTATGCGACGCTTTTAACAGATAAACAGATGAATTACATTGAGCTCTATTATGCTGACGATTATAGTCTTGTCGAGATTGCAGAAGAATTTGATGTCAGCCGCCAAGCCGTTTATGACAATATCAAGCGCACCGAAAAAGTACTTGAAAGTTATGAAGAAAAATTACATCTTTATAGTAATTACGTTGTGCGTAATCAGCTTATTGATGAGCTTTTGAGCGAATTCTCAGAGTTTGACACTCTCGTCAAAAAGCTCCGAGAGATTCAAAAAATTGATGAAGAAGAATTTTGATTTGGCAATACTGTCAAACCTCATCTTTTTCAAAAAATTATGTTATAATAAAATTTCTGGTATAATTCGCTGAATGGCGCCGAGCATAGTGTACTAACGTACACGAGTGAGAAGCCATCAAGAAGTATACCGCTTTGAATCTGAAATTTAGAAAATAAGCGGTATAATTCGCCGAATGGCGCCAAGCGTGGTGTACTAACGTACACGAGTGAGAAGCCATCAAGAAGTATACCGCTTATTTTCTAAATTAGGGGTCGTTACGGATTCGACAGGCATTGTCGCGCATGAACTGCAACTGCTGCTGGCATCAGGATAATCTGCCGCAGAAAAATAACTGCAAAAAATAACACACAAACTTACGCAATGGCTGCCTAAAAAACACCATGCGTGCCTGAATTTCGTTCGCTGATGGCAAAATGACGGTCTAAACTTTTAGTCAGCTACGGTTTTGCGTCGGCTTCGCGTAATACCAGAGCCTTAGAAGCATCGCAAATTTCTGCTGTTTGAGACTGGCTTTGGAAATTTGTTAAATTTGAGAAAGTCCTATAGTTGTAGACGTTGATGTAGCAAGGTGTTTGGACGCGGGTTCGACTCCCGCCGACTCCATAAACAGATTTTTCGGAATCTCAGGTAATAAAGCAGAGACTAAATTCGAAGATTGCGATTTGAACTTCCTACTTTAGTCGGTTAGTGAAATCGACAGGTTAACAGCTCAACAGTACGGTGTACTGTTGAGGTTGCAGATAGAGAGAGCGAAGCTCTCATCTTTCGTAGTGTGCTGTTAAGGTTGCGAATAAAGTAAACAAAGTTTACGTCTTTCGTAATGAAGTGGAGATAGAGCGAATGGACACCCGTAGTAGAGACGGGGGGATTGCGATTGCGACTAGCCACTTTAGTGGCGTAGCGAGCATCGACAGCGTAGCACGAAGTGCGTAGATAGCACGCACTGCTGAAATAAAAAATTGCTCAATAGGGCGTTTTTTTATTTCAGCGGTTCATCGAAAATTGCTGGAAATTACCAAAAAGAGGAAACTAAAAAGTTTCCTCTTTTCAAACATCATGTTGAGCCTATTACATGAATTATATTAGCCGTTAATGACCGTAAAGCGCTCCATCGAATGTTTTTTGTCTGAGATTTCCGAGATGACCGCAGAGGCCATTGTGCCTGATGTAGTTTCAGAAATCCCATTATTGTTAAACAACAAATGGTCTATGCCATAAATAATATTATCTGATTTCTCCCCTGAAATAAAGTTTAATCCTGGTGAAACACCAAACCAGTCAACATTTTTCACGTTCTTTAAAAAATCCAGTTCATAAAGTTGATTTTCGGGAATAGCCCGCCATGATACTGTACTTTGGTCTTTTACAATGTCATCGTAAGCATGATGCACATTATTTTCTTTGCCAACTAACAAGCTACCTGCACCAAGTATGAAACCAATTCGAACAGAACTATTACGAAGCATCGCTACTAACTTAGCAGCTAAATCAACATGTAAGAAAGCTTGTTCAGGAGCTGTGGCAAACGCATCTATGATAACTTCTGAATCCGCTATATCTTCCAATGTCAATTCGAAAGCATCTTTATTTAATATTTCAATCGTTGGAAATTCTTCTTTCAAAGCTAATAGATTCGCATTATTTCGAGCATTAGCAATAACTTTATAGCCAGCCTTGACTGCTTCTTTTACTAATGAACTCCCCGTCATTCCAGTCGCACCAATAATAAAAATTTTCATCATGAAGCCCTTCTTTCCTTAGTCTAATATCATAATCTTATTATAAAATGAGGAGTTCTGTCAAGTTAAGCATACTATCATTTTGTAATAAAGTATGTTTCAAAATATTGGAGTAATCACTTCACCTGTAGAGCATTCTTTCTCCTCACAGATGTTACTAGGTTAAAAATTGGTATTCTAACTTAGCAATTGTCTGCTGTTTTTTTACAAAACAACATTCCCGAGTGTATCAAACAACCATTAAAACGCTTTAATTATTACAACTTCATAAAAAAGAAATGTAAATAATTTGTAAATCACTTTGTAAGCTATTCTGGATTCCCGAAAATAAGGCTTTTTTTGGTATAATTAAGTTTATGAAAAAGATTTTAATTGCAGATGATGACCGCTCAATTCTGACGCTGCTTTCGTACAATTTTAGACAAAATGATTTTGAAGTAACGACAGCGAGCAATGGCAAACAGGCTCTGGAACTGACGAAAAAAAATGTGTTTGATTTGATTTTGTTGGATTTGATGATGCCTGAATATGACGGGATTGAAGTAACCGAAATTTTGCGAAAAAAGGGGAATTTTACACCGATTTTGATTTTGACCGCACGCGACGATGACGACATGAAATTGACTGGTCTGTCTGCTGGCTCAGATGAATATCTTGACAAATCAACACCGATGAAAGAAATTATTGTGCGGGTTAATGCCTTAATTCGCCGTCAGCAGACTTATAATGTCAATCCTGAACCATCTGACAATGTGGTCAAAGCTCAGATTCCTTCCATCAAAACGGACCGTATGGAGATTGATTTTGTCAAAAAGGAAATCCAATTTGACGGAAGCATTTTGGAATTGACCAAACGCGAATTTGAAATTTTGGAATTTTTAGTTCAAAGACGTGGCGAAATTGTCAGTCGTGAAGAATTACTCAAGCACTTCTGGGGAATTTCTGACAGTACCGAAACTCGCACCATTGATGTGCTTATTTCAAAAATTAGAAAAAAATTAGACAATCAATATATTAAAACAAAACGAGGATTCGGCTATTATTTCGATGAAGAAAATTAAACTAAAAAGTATTATTATTGCGACAATCATCTATATTATTGGCTTTGTTTCTCTTGTTATTTTGCTTAATCAAAATATTCTCAATAACGACACAAACCGTGTACTTAATATCTCAGATAATATTCAGCTTTTTATTGAAAATTATCCTGATACGCAACTCCCTAGCAACTTTAAAATTCTTGACAGAAATACTTCAAATAGTGACACCAAAAAAATTGGCGAAGGTGCACCTTACGCACGAAGCTTGACAGTACACACCATCAAAATTACAAGCCCAATTTACGATAATGCGCAAATTTCTGGCTATTTGCAAATTACGGACAGTCGGACTCCTACTGCCTTTCTCAATACAATTCTTTCCATTTTTGCCTTACTTATCTATCTCACTGCAGTTTTTATCACGATTGGGCGTGCACAACGCAATTATGTTTTCACGCAAAATATGGTTGCCAAAATTAAAAATATTGAGCGTAGCCCACTCACACAAAGTTATTTAATTGGTGAGGATGCCGACCGTATCACGATTGCACTCAATCAACTCGGTGAAAGTATTCAGCGTCAAGTCATGAGCCATACTGAGAAAAAAGAAAATCTCTACGAATTTATTGAATTGTTCCAATTTCCGATTTTTGTCTATAATGGCAAAGGCAGCATCCGTAAAACCAATGCTGCTTTCAAAAATGATTTTGCAGACACTCATAATCTTGACGTTTTCAGTCCTTATGCCGAATTTTTAAGCTTCTTGGTTGATAAAATGCTTCACCCAGATATTCAAGAAAAAATGTTCTATTTCGAGCAAATTGGTGCTTTTTATCAGATTCGTATTACACCACTACCCGAATTAGACAATCGTTTTATTGTTACGATGATGGATATGACACGATACCAGCGCACGCTTGATGCTCATAACGCTTTTATTGCCAACGTTTCTCATGAGTTTAAGACACCATTGACCTCAATCAAAGGATTCGCCGAACTTTTGGAAAATGGCAAAACTTCACCGGAAGATGCTCATAATTTTGCAAGTATTATCAATAAAGAAAGCGCAAGACTTATGGCATTAGTTCAGGATACATTGATTTTGACCAAACAAAATCATCGGATTGAAAAGAAAAATATCAATCTCTCAGACCTGATTAATGAAATCCTAAAAATATTTACACCCCAAATTTCTGAAAAAAATCTCACGCTCACGACTGATATTGTCAATATTTCTCAAAAAACAAATCAGCAAATGGTTCATAGCATTTTTGAAAATCTCATCGAAAATGCTATAAAATACACTGGCGAAAACGGTAAAATCTTTGTCAGCTTGCACACTGAGCGCAATAAAATTATTTTTTCTGTCGCAGACAACGGTCATGGACTGACGGAAATCCAAAAATCTCGTATCTTCGACCGTTTTTACAGAGTAGATGAAAGTCGCTCTGAAGTTCCCGGAACAGGTTTAGGACTTGCGATTGTTGAGAAGAATGTTCAAGAACTGCAAGGGCACATTGATGTTGTCAGTATTCTTGGAAAAGGAACTACTTTTACCGTTTATCTGTAAAAGTCATAAAAAAAGAACTTACAATAGTAGGTTCTTTTTTTAATCTTATTCAACAGTAACTGCCTTAGCCAGATTACGTGGTTTATCCACATCAAGTCCGCGTTGCATTGAAGTTTCATAAGCAAGAAGCTGTGTTGGAATAACCATTGAAATAGCTGACAAATAAGGGTGAACAGCATTAACAACAATATCATCACCTTCGCGTTCTGCACCATGTTCTACAATGACAATCGCAGAAGCTCCTCTCGCCACAGTTTCCATGACATTGCCACGTGTGTGTGCTGCAACTTCAGGATTATTAGAAATCAGTGCCAACACTGGTGTCCCTTTTTCTATCAAACTAATCGTTCCGTGTTTTAACTCTCCTGCGGCAAAACCTTCACATTGCACATAGGAAATTTCTTTAAGTTTCAAAGAGGCTTCCATTGCTACAAAGTAGTCTTGTTTACGTCCGATATAAAAAGCGTTTCTAGTAGTCAATAGGTTTTCTTTGACGATAGCTGCAATCTTTTCTTTTTCCGACAAGGTTGCTTCGATGGATTGAGCAACAAGTGAAAGTTCTTTGACGAGGTCAAATTCGAATGCTTCTTTTTTGCCATTGGCTTCGCCCACTGCTTTTGCAAGGAAAGCAAGTGTTGCAATTTGACCTGTATAGGCTTTGGTTGAAGCAACAGCAATCTCAGGTCCCGCACCAATAAGCATAGTATATGTTGCTTCACGCGATAAAGTCGAACCTGGTACATTTGTCACGGTCAAACTTGGAAGCCCCAACTCATTTACTTTGACAAGCACTTGACGGCTGTCTGCAGTTTCACCTGATTGACTCAGGAAGATGAAGAAAGGATTTTTAGAAAGCAATGGCATACCATAGCCCCACTCACTAGAAACACCAAGTTCAACAGGCGTGTCACACAAGGCCTCTAGCATTTGTTTTGAGCCGTATCCTGCATTATAGCTGGTTCCTGCGGCAATAATATAAATGCGGTCAGCAGCTTGTACAGCTCGCACAATATCGTCAGCAACATTCATTTTTCCATCAGCACTTGCATAAGTAGCAATGAGTTTGCGCATGACAGCAGGCTGCTCATCAATCTCTTTGAGCATATAGAAAGGATAAGTGCCTTTTCCGATATCGCTAAGGTCAAGCTCTGCCGTGTAACTTGCACGTTCAATCAAATTTCCTGCATAATCTGTGACCGTCACACTGTCTTTTGTAAGTACCACTAACTCTTTATCATGGATTTCCATAAATTCGCTCGTTTCACGAATCATTGCCATTGCATCAGAGCAGACCATATTGTAACCATCGCCAAGTCCGATGAGGAGTGGTGATTTGTTTTTTGCCACGTAAATTGTGTCTGCATCTTGTGCGTCCATGAGGGCAAATGCATAAGAACCTTTGATGATTGATAAAGCCTTCTTGAAAGCTTCAAGCACGTTCAAGCCTTCTTCTTCAGCAAATTTTGCAATCAAGTGAACAGCAATTTCGGTATCGGTCTGACCTTTAAACACATCATTAAGTAAGTATTCTTCACGAATTTCAACAAAATTTTCAATCACACCGTTATGAACAAGGACAAATCGACCACTCGTTGATGTATGCGGGTGTGCATTATCTTCGGTTGGTTTTCCATGTGTTGCCCACCGTGTATGTCCAATGCCTGCTGTACCTGACACATCAATTCCTATTTTTTCACGTAGGTCGGCAATACGTCCGACAGATTTGACCAATTTGCTGCTACCTTTTCCACCTGTGACAAAAATACCTGCACTATCATAGCCACGATATTCTAGTTTTTCAAGTCCCTGCATTAAAATGTCCACGCTATTTCGTGAACCAACAACACCTACGATACCACACATTGTTTTTCTCCTCAAATTCTTAATTGGTATATCTATTTTTTATTTCATGTTTTTGATACAAATAGCATTATATAACTGTTTTTTCTCTTTGTCAAGAGTAAACTTTTTTTATAATATTCAAAATTGGTATAGTTGAATTTTTTCACAAAGAAAAAGCAGTTTGATGCTGCTTTTTTCTTTCTCTTAATCCTGTGATTTTTCACAAGCATTTTTGTTCTTTCCCGTATAAATTCTATACTGTTTAAAGATATTATAAAAACTGTAAATTCCAAGGGCAAGCACGAAAAGCGTCAATAAAATACCGATAACCTGATTTTTTAAAGGAAGCGGATTGACTATAAAATAAAAAATACCAGCCATAGAAAAAAGTGTCAAAAAGAGTGCAAGCACAAAGTAAGCAATTCCACCTATGATGAGCAAAATTTTCGAGGATTTATCTCGTTTTTCAATATCATTATAAAGCGTACCGACAATGCTACCAAGTGCGAGTGTCCCCAATAATCTACTGATATTTGTCCACATTTCTGGTGCATTCTCGTGAAAAAGCAACCAAGAAATTAGACCAATAATAGCAAAAATAGGCAAAATGACAAGAAAAGTAATTTTGTTCGTAAAAATTTTATCAAACATCATTGCTCCTTTCTTTATCTCAGCAGTGCATGCTAAACTTCGAATCGAATCTCTGCTTCATTATAACATACAATAATGACACCGTTTGACTTCTAAAAGCATTTTTCCATTATAGCCTACTTTTTAGTCATTTTGAAAAAAAAAGAGCTTACGCTCTCATTGTAAAATTTTTAATTTGTAGTTTCTTTCGTTAAATTTAATAAAGGTAGGATAAGTGAACATCAAAAATGCTAATCCCTCCAAGAAACCGCCAAGCGTGTCGCTCGGATAATGCACACCGACAAAGATACGTGAAAACATGATGATTAAGGTCAGAATCAACGCAAGCAAGCCAAAGCCAAATTTGCTTCCTGAAGTCCGCATTTTTTTGAAGTAAATCAAGAATAAAGCTCCAAAAAGTACCGTAGCAAAGACTGAGTGCCCACTAGCAAAACTCTGTCCGCTTTCGTGAGCAAAAGCTGAAAGCCGATGAATATCCGGGCGAACACGTCCAATCACTGATTTTACGACCGTGTTGACGACCGTACTTGCTACTGTCAGAATCCCAAACCAAAGTGCGCCAATTTTTTGCTTGAGGATGAAAAAGAGTACCAGACAGACCACCGCCGCCGTAATAAAACCACCTGTATCGCCGAATAAATTGGTCAAATTAGTGAAAAATACCCTTATAACCGCTGAAGATTGCAAGTGAAAAGCAAAATTCTGAATACTGCCATCAAATGCTAAAGCCTTAGTTGTATAGCTCATTTTTATGATAACTGCCAACACTAAAAACACGATTGAAGCTACTGCTCCAATTCCATAATACATTTTTTTGTTCATTTTCTCTCAATTCTAACTGAGCTTACCCTTTCTGTTCTTGACATAATACATCAAGTAAACAGAATTAGCTCTTTTTTATCTCAACAGTGCATGCTAATCTCCCGCCTCTACCACGGGTGTCCATTCGCTCTATCTCCACTTCTTTACGAAAGACGTAAACTTCATAGCAAAGTGGAGATAGAGCGAATGGATACCGTAGGTGGACAGGGTAACCTCCTATCAAAGATGTTAAGCAGACTGTTGCGGCTTCAGCCGCTTACAGGTCGTTTAGTTTGTTCACCTAGAGGTTGTGCCCTAAATTTAGTGGGAGTTGAAACTCCCACTAAATAAGTTTCTGCTTCATTTTTTTTAAAACCAGGTGGAAAACAGCACCCTGTGGCAGATGGTCTGAAACAAAAATCCATGCTTCATTCATTTCTGCATATTGTTTAGCAATCGCAAGTCCCAAACCTGTTCCTGGAATTTCACTTGAACGCGATTTATCAACACGATAAAAACGCTCAAAAATCTTTTCTTTTTCGCTGTCTGCAATTCCAATACCTTCGTCAGCAACCGACAGGTCAATGCTATCACCTCGCTCTTGCAAACTCACTGTAATTTTTGATTGAGCAGGTGAATATTTTCCCGCATTCTCAATGAAAGCGACAAGAATGTGTTGCAACGCAATTTTATCTGCGTTTATTGAAAATTCGCCAGAACTTTCAAAGATAATTTCTTGGGACAAGGCAAGCTGCAACTCATCAACTAGCCGCGCAGTAAACTGTCCCAAATCAAAGGCTTCATGTTTCATTTTCAAATGATTTCCTCGTGAAATTGTGAGTAGTTCTTCAATCAAATGCTTCATACGCAAAGATTCTTCATCAATATAATTTAATGAGTCCTCGACAATTTCAGGATGCTCACGCCAACGCCGTTTGAGCAGCGTCACATGACCGCGAATCGCCGCAACGGGTGTACGCAACTCGTGTGAAGCATCTGAAACAAACTGTTGTTCTTGTTCTATTTTACTGTTTAGTCTAGCCAAAAGCCGATTAAAGCTTCGGGTTAACCTGACAACCTCAACAGGATTTTTAGGCTCTGGAAGCTCCTTACCTTCATTTTCATCTGCTGCCGCTGCCAAATCTGCCAAAGGCTGACTGATATCACGCGCTGAACGCTTAATTATCACAATAGCCACAACAAACATTAAAAGCAAAATTAAAATCATTGCCAAAACAGTCCTAGCAACCGAATCAACAACCTCATCAATATTCAGCCAAAGCTCTGCCTTCGTTCCATTAACTGTCGTTGTTGTGTACCAAAAAACATCGCCATTCGAAAGACTAAAATAGCCCCAACGCTGTTGCGTATTCTGCAAAAACTCAGTTGTCCCTTGACTTTCATCAATTCCGCCAGAGGCTCGAGTAACCCGAACATAATCTGCCATTTCACCGTCTTCAAATGAAATTTCAAATTCCTTCCAGTTGATATTTCCATTAAGCGCAGCTTCTTGAATTGACGCAAGCAGAGAGGTTCCTTGTGCTTCACGCATTTGCAATCCACTATAGGCCACCAGTCCTGCAATTACAATCACATTGAGAACGGTAAAAATCAGGAACAAACGTACAAAAATTCGCGTAATTACACTTGTATTTGTTAGTGCTTTCTGCTTTTTGTTAAAAACTTTCATTGTTTTGCATTATTTTCATCTCATTCTGTAGCCTACACCACGAACCGTTTCAATCAATGATGCTTCATCAGGCAAATCAATTTTACCTCGTAAGTAGCGAACATAGGCGTCAACCGTGTTTTCTTGTCCATCAAAATCCATGCCCCAGACATCATCAAGAATATCTGCTCGACTGACTGCTTCACCACGATGTTCCAAGAAATAAGCTAGAAGTGCAAATTCTCTTTGAGTCAAGTTGGCAGATTCTCCCTGAATTTCGACCGTATGCGCTGCTGTATCTACTTTTAAATGATTTAGTGTGTAAGCAGTCGTCCGTGCAGTTGACCATTTCCGAAAAATCAGACGTAAGCGAGCCAATAATTCCTCAATCTCAAATGGTTTTGTAATATAATCATCTGCACCAGCATCAAGTCCAGCAACCTTGTCGCCGACATAATCACGAGCAGTCAGAAAAATCACGGGTGTGTCGGGCTGAATTTTTTTCATCCGCCGCAAAACGGTCAAACCATCAAGCTTAGGAATCATCCAATCCAAAAGAACCACGTCGACCACAGGATTTGCTTGTTCAAATTTGACTAGTGCTTCTTCACCATCAAAAGCTGTTGA
>JAJXWC010000123.1 GCA_021781855.1 Bacillota bacterium
TAAAGGCAGTCCATCAACATTGGCATTGCTCCCTACAGACTGGCTAGTTGGCAAACTCAAAACTCCTTGTAAGATATTAGTAATCATGTAGGCTGTATCTGCTGTCATTGCCTGTGTTCTCTGAGGTTTATAGTCGATTTCACTGCCATCAGCCAGAACAATTTTGGTTACGTAATAAGGTTTTGTGTAAATTCCATTATTTGAAAATGCAGCATAAGCTGCCGCCATTTTTTCAGCGGAAGCCCCGTATTTCTCGCTATTTCCTCCTTGATTAGGGGTATTACTGGAGATTGCATTAGCATAAACTAACGGGTCGAAATTGAAATTTAATTTTGTCAGGAAATTTGTTGAATTGTTCAATCCCACATTAACCAAAGTTTTAACCGCAGGAATGTTACGCGATAAATCAAGTGCGCTTTTCACAGTCATTGTGCCGTAATACTGATTGTTCCAGTTTTGAAGTGGCGTTCCGTCAGGATAGGTATAAGGCGCATCAACGACGGTATCGTCGGTCGAAGTATAAATTCCATTTTCAAAAGCAGGACCGTAATCAACAAGAGGTTTCATTGCAGAGCCCCAGTCTCTATCAGTCTGAACGGCTTGGTTGGAGCCGAAAGTTACATTGGTCGGTTGATTCCGTCCGCCGATTTCAGCAACAACAGCCCCAGTTTGGACATTGACCACGGTTGAAGCTACTTGCATATCCGCATTCGGATAATTGACATACTGGCCAGTATTAACAATGTTATAAAGATTTTGCTGCGCCTGTGTATCTAATGTCGTATAGACTTTGACACCAGCGTTGCTGATGTCCTCACCAGCCATTTGATTGGCTTGTGCAACGGCTTCTTTTAAGAAATTATCTGCATACGATGGAATAGTAACGCTCGGTTTGAGCGGAAGCAGACCATCATTGATTGGTGTAGCAAGTGCTGTAGTTTTCTCAGCAGCCGTGATTTTTCCGTATTTATACATGGCATTAATGACCAAGTCACGTCGATATTTAGCGGCTGTTGGATTTTTATAGGGATTATAAGTGTTAGGGGCTTGTGGCATGCCAGCCAATAAGGCAATTTGAGCGATGGAAAGCTGTGTTAATGGTTTGCCGTAGTAAGCCTCAGAAGCAGTTCCCATACCATAGTAGCCGTTTGCCATATTGACTTTATTGACATAGGCAGTGAAAATCTGTTCTTTTGTCCATTTTTGGTCAAGCTGCAAAGCTAACCAAGCTTCTTGAATTTTTACACGAAGATTTTGGTCAGCCGTTGAAGTCGAGAACATGCCAAGTTTGATGAGCTGCATATCCAAGGTTGACCCGCCATTAATTGACCCACCTTTGAGATTGTGAACTAAAGAACCTGCAATTCGAATAGGGTCAACACCACGGGTGTTGAAAAAACGGTGGTCCTCAATGGAGGTCACGGCATCAACCAGACGCACAGGAATATTATCTGTTTGGACAAGATTACGTTGCTCAAGTCCCAAAGTGGCAATAACCGTTCCATTGCTATCTAAAAGTTGAGTCGAATTTGAGGACTGCAGCAAACTCAAATTGAGCGCTGGTGCGTCTTTCGCATAGTAAATAAAAATTCCAACGCCGGCGGCGGTAACTAAAATAATGGCAGAAAAAACGATAATAAAGAAAACTTTTATCGCTGTCAGTAGGCCTCTTTTTTTCTTAGGCTGAGGCATATTTTGTATTTGTTTCGTTTTAATCTTGGTGTACCTCGTTCATTTTTTTGACAATGTCTAAATAAGGAATTCTAGGAATTTGATTAGTTGAAATCTGGAAACCATTTTTACGAATAAAGTCAATGGGAATTGATTTTAAACCGTGTTTCTCACGATAAAAAGCAATTAAACTTGCTGAAGGAAGAAAATAAGTTTCATTGAGAAGTGCAAAATGCAATAGAACAAAAGCAATTCCTTTTTGAGCTAAGACAGCTTCCATGTGCCTGATTTGATGCTCGTGAAAATTTTTCAGCGGGAAAACGGTCTTTTGCTGCGTTTCTTTTGCCTCAAAATCCAGATAATAACCGTTCCAGACCCCAGAATAGTCAGTAGTTGAAGCCTGTTTAAAATAGGCTTCAGTAATCTTTGCGCGACTCCTTTTTGGATAATCCACTTTGACAATCTGAATCGGGGTTGGCTTCTTGTGGATAACAGCGAGTCCGCGCACAAGATAGTATTCGTTTGTCGCATTGATTTCAGCCTCAAAATTCATGCCTCGCTTGCCGAATTCAACATCGGAAACAGACTTTGAGCTTTTAATCATCTTTTTCTGATTTGACAAACTGGTCAAATTCACTTTTTCAGGCGTACTGATTGAACGCGCAAGTCCTTTGGGGTATTTTAACATAGAATTGCCTTTGGAGATAATATTGATGAGGTAGAAACTTATTTAGTGGACAACCTCGCATCTTTGAGATGAGGTTTCCTGTACCTACGCTCTCCACTTTGCTACGAAAGATGAGAGCTTCGCTCTCTCTATTGCAACCTCAACACTGTACCTTACTGTTAAGCTGCAGATACTCACTACGTGCTTTAGTAGCGTAGCACAAGTGTGGAGATATCACACACTGCTAAAATAAATTAAGCTTCGCTTTCACAAAGAAGTGAAAAATAACAAATGCGTAGCTAAAAAAATTTATAGTATAATGTATTATAGCACAAATTATACAAGGATAAAACATTTATGAACACACTTCTCATCATGGGTTACAGCAGTTTTGATTTAGGAATTTTTGACGAAAAAAATCCGAAGATTTCTGTAATAAAAATGGCTGTCAAACGCGATTTGACAAGATTTCTGGAAAATGGATTGAAATGGCTGATTTTTACGGGAACTTTAGGATTTGAATATTGGGCACTGCAAGTTGCTAAGGAGTTGCAGGGTGATTATGATTTTCAAATTTCGACGCTTTTTGATTTTGAAACGCACGGGCAAAACTGGAACGAAACTAATCAGTTGAAATTATCCGAATTTAAGACCGTTGATTTTGTCAAATTCGCCTATGAGAGCTACGAAAATCCGAGTCAATTTCGTCAATACAATGATTTTTTGCTGGAAAATTCAGACGGAAGTCTCGTCTTTTACGATGAAGAAAATGAAACAAAATTGAAATATATGGTTGAAAGAATGAAAAACACAGAAGATTATGAACTTAATCTCTTGACTTTCAGTGATTTGCAAGAACTTTTCGAAGAAATGACCGAAAATTAAATTTGACAGAATGGTCAAATTTGTACTTCCACCCTTTTTTTGCTCCATCAAATTTGTTATAATGTAACAGGACACCGTCAAGAACTTTGATGAGGTGTCGGATGAAGAATGATAAGAGATAGGAGCGAAAAGTGATTGATTTATATTTGTCGCCGTCATGCACGAGCTGTCGCAAAGCACGAGCTTGGCTGCAATCCCACGAGGTTCCGTATGTGGAACATAATATTTTGACTCAACCATTGACGCCGGAAGATTTGCGCAAAATTTTGACGAAAACGGAAAATGGTACGGAAGATATTATTTCGACGCGGTCAAAAGTTTTTCAAAAATTGGCGGTGGACGTGGATAATTTGAAAACAAATGAACTGATTGAGTTGGTGACTGACTTTCCAAATTTGTTGCGTCGTCCGATTATCACCGATGACAAAAGGCTGCAAATCGGTTTCAACGAAGATGAAATCCGCGCATTTTTGCCTCGCGATTATCGGCGCGCTGAAATGCTGAGCACCACAGAATGAGAAATAAACAATGAAAGAAAATTATTCTTATCCGCTTGATTTGACCTGGAGTACCGCTGAGATGACTGTGGTACTTTCGTTTTTTAATCAAGTTGAAGCTTACTACGAAAGTAATGTCAACTGTGAAAAATTTAGCGCTGCCTACGCCGAATTTAAAAAAGTTGTACCATCAAAAATGCAAGAAAAGCAGTTAGGACGTGAGTTTGAACAAACAAGCGGTTATTCAATTTACCAAGCTGTCAAAGGAGTGCAAGCCAGTGGAAGAAAATTTACAAATCACGAAAAAACTTGAACTTGCTAAAATCTGGGTGCAAGAAGCAGGACTTTTTCTTAAAGAAAATCTGACAGAACCACTGGAAATTACAGAGAAAAGCCGATTCGACGATTTAGTTACTAATTTTGACCATGCTGTCCAGGACCAAATCGTTCGTAAAATTCTTCATCATTTTCCAAGTGACCATATTCTCGCTGAAGAAGATAAAGTTAAAACCAAATTCAGCAATGAAATCCCATCACTTTGGGTTTTAGACCCTATTGACGGTACAACAAATTTTATTGTCCAAAAAGATAATTTCGCAGTTATGCTCGCTTATTATGAATACGGCGAGGGCAAATTCGGTTTAATTCTTGATGTGATGAAAGACCGGCTTTACTGGTGTGATGCTGTTAAAGCTTTTTGTAATCATCGAGAGCTAATGCCAGTTAAAACACCCCTTCATGCAGGTTTGCTTGGAGTCAATGCGTATATGTATCGTACAAATGCCGGCGGTCTTCTTGATTTGAGTGCGCAAACACTGGGTGTACGAACTTGCGGAAGTGCTGGAATCAGCTATGGACAGCTTCTTGAGGGGAAAATCCTTGCTTATTTCAGCAATTTGTCACCCTGGGACTATGCGGCTGGAAGTATTATTTCTGAGCGGCTTGGTTTTACAACGGTAGCGCTAAATGGCGAGAAGCCCAAATACTGTGGGCGTCAAATGGTTTTCACAGCTCCTTTGGCGCTCTTGCCCGAAATTCAAAAATATATCCGCTAAACCTTGATTTTATGCCATTGAATTCGAGCAATTTTACAGATAGAATTTTTGTGTTATAATTAAGTAAAAATTGGAAAGTGATAAAAAATAAACATGGATAAAATTATTGTAAAAGGTGGGAATACAAAACTTCAAGGTGAAGTCGAAATCGAAGGTGCAAAGAACGCTGTTCTGCCGCTTCTCGCAGCTACTCTCCTTGCAAGTGAGGGAGAAGTGACGCTCCGCAACGTTCCCATTTTGAGCGATGTTTTTATGATGAACAATTTGGTCAATCATCTCGGTGTTGACCTTCGTTTTGACCAAGAAACAAAAACAATCACTGCGGGAGCTGGAAGCATCATCAAAATCAAGGCACCATACGAATTTGTCAGCAAAATGCGCGCCTCAATCGTTGTAATGGGGCCTATTTTGGCGAGAAATGGGCGTGCGCTTGTTTCCATGCCTGGCGGCTGTTCGATTGGCTCTCGCCCGATTGATTTGCATTTGCGTGGCTTTGAGCTCATGGGGGCAGAAATCACGCAAAGCGCAGGTTATATTGAAGCGAAAGCAGAAAAATTGCGTGGAGCCTATATTTATATGGACTTTCCTTCTGTAGGGGCTACGCAGAATCTCATGATGGCCGCTACTTTGGCTGAGGGAACAACAACATTGGAAAATGCTGCGCGTGAGCCAGAAATTGTTGACCTTGCCAATTTGCTTAATAAGATGGGAGCAAACGTCAAAGGTGCGGGCACAGACACAATTATTATCAAAGGCGTTAGCCGAATGCACGGTGCTGCACATGCCGTCGTACAAGACCGCATCGAAGCAGGGACTTTTATGGTTGCTGCCGCAATGACTGAAGGCAATGTCCTCATCAAAGAAGCTGTTCCAGAGCACAACCGCCCGCTCATTTCTAAACTTACCGAAATGGGTGTAAAGTTTATTCAAGAAGATGAAGGCTTACGTGTCATCGGTCCCGAAAAATTGAAGGCGACTACTGTAAAAACAATGCCACACCCAGGTTTTCCGACTGATATGCAATCACAAATGACTGCTGCCCAAGCCGTAGCCGTCGGCGAATCAACCATGATTGAAACCGTCTTTGAAAATCGCTTTCAGCATCTTGAAGAAATGCGCCGTATGGGTCTGACCGTTGATATTACGCGCAACACAGCGCTTATCCAAGGAACACGAAACTTGCAAGGTGCTGCAGTCAAATCAACAGATTTGCGCGCTTCTGCCGCTCTTATTTTGCTTGGATTGGTAGCCAAAGGACAAACAACCGTGCGTAAGTTGAATCATTTGGACCGTGGTTATTATAAATTTCATGAAAAACTGAAAACACTAGGTGCTGATATTGAGCGAATTAAAGATGACCAGGAAGAAGAGGACTAATGTTTAAAAGAGCCATTAAGTTTTTAGGAGCTAGACTTTCTTTTCTGATTCTTATCATCATTTTGGTAGTTGCTGCAGTCGTTTTAGGGTTGATGTTAGGTTATGGAGTGTTGGGCGGTGGCAATCCGACAAATGTTTTTAATCACAATCTCTGGCGCGAAGTATTTGAAAAATTGAATCCTAAATAATGAATAAAACTTGGTTTTGATTAAGAACCAAGTTTTTGCTTTCAAAATTACATAAAGTTTGAAAAGAGAAGTAAAGCTTCTCTTTTTTTTATTCAAATTTCTGGTTAAAGAAGTAAATCAAAAGCAAAATTAAAATATCGGCAAATTCGAAATAAACAGACAAGCAAACAAATTATTTACATAAAATTTACGCGATATTTACATTTCTTAATTAAAGCTTAAAGTATAATTAAATTGCCTAGGTAAATAGTATTTATGTCAAAGTTTTTAAGTTTATAACTTAGTGGAGGAAAAATGAATAAAAAAGTCAGGCGACTCATGCAAAGTACGGCTATCGCTGTTATTTTGCTTCCTTATATGGCAATTCCGAAGGTTAATGCCTATGCGGTTACTCAGGCAGACCCAGCGCCTACACTCACCGCCAGCGCTACACCAATTCCATCGCCAA
>JAJXWC010000124.1 GCA_021781855.1 Bacillota bacterium
CCTAGCATGTGCCTACTAATCTCCCCGTCTTTCTGGGCGGCGGGATAAGTAGCACTATGCTATGCTTTCGTTCTACTAACATCTGTGGGGAGAAAGAATTCCCCACAGATGAAGTAATCACTTCAACGACATATTGAGGGAAATTTGATGAAAATTGAAAAAATCACGCTTTATCATGTCCAACTCCCGATGAAATTTGACTTTGTCACGGCAAAAAGCAGCTTGAATGTACGCGACAGCTTGATTGTCAAAGTTGAGGACAGTTTGGGAAATACTGGCTACGGTGAGGTGGTCGCTTTCACGACACCATTTTATACGGCAGAAACTTTTGCACTTGCTTGGAAAACGCTCAAAACAACCTATCTCCCACTCGTTCTGGCACACGATTTCGAGCATCCTTTCGAGATTCATGACTTAGTCAACGCCCCACTTCCCATGACCATTGCAGGTTTGGAGAACGCTTTGTGTGACCTTTACTTCAAGCGGCAAAACAAAAATACGATTCAAGCACTATTTCATGAAGATTTGGCGACTGAAATTTCACAAGGTGCCGTTTTAGGCGATATGTCCATTACTCAGTTACTGAAAAAAGCTGAACAGCTCGTCAACTCAGGCGTCACCCGTCTCAAAATCAAAATCACACCAAGCGATAGCTTTGAGCGAACAAAGGCGGTGAGAACGGCTTTCCCCAACTTGCAGCTCGCCGTTGATGCCAATCGCAGTTTTCAAGTCAAAAATAGACAAGATGTGCAAAAGCTAGATGAGCTTGGGCTTATCTGTATCGAAGAACCTTTTGATTTTACTGATTTTTCAGAGCTGTCGTTGCTCTCAGAAAGCATCCAAACACCACTTTGCTTTGACGAATCTGTGCAAACGCTGAGCGAACTCAAACAACTTGTTCAATTTCCACGCGCCATGCTCAATATCAAAATCGGACGACTCGGCGGACTTTACCAGACACGAGAAGCGATTGAATTTTGCCGTAAAAACAGCATTGGTTTCTGGATTGGCAGCATGGTGGAAAGCGGTATCTCAAAGATTTTGCACATCCAACTCGCTGCACTCTCAGGCACCGCAATGGCAGGCGATTTATCAGGCTCAGCACATTATTTCGAAGAAGATTTGATAAAGCCCGAAATTGTGTTTGCGAATGCCAAAACGCAAGTCCCTACCGGTGCTGGGCTGGGCGTTGAAATCAATGAACGCGCACTGGAGCGCTGGAGCGTGGAGAAAGAGATTTTCTCAATTTAACTTCATAAACTAAAAACACGTCAGAATGTCTGACGTGTTCCATTTTCTCAAAGCAGCATGCCCTGTAGCATCGCGGGGGTTGAGCCGAGCGGCAAGGTTTCACGTAGGATTTTCATAAATCCAGTATAGAATTCAGCCATATCAGGTGTTAATTCCTTGCGCACCGCAATCGGACGGAAAGTAATCTCCATGCGATGTACAACAGCAGGGAAATATTCTCCCGCTTCAAACAACGACTTAGCTTTCAACAAGTAAGCACGCTCACTTTCAGAAATCTCTGTTCCCCCAATGAGTAGGTTCATCGTATCCACAAATTTCTGTTCTTTTTTTGAAAATTTTACTTTTTTTGGCTTTCCAAATATAGGGCACCTCTAAAAACTGCTAATTTAGCCGAACTCAGAATTTCTGAGTTTTTAGAGGTTCCCTATACTATAGCTGATTAACCGTAAAAACCACACGGTTGCTCCTCGGCATTTCGTGCCTGTCGGCGAGGAAACGCTCGCCTTGGCCGCTAATTGCAGATGTCACAAATGAAATCGTCCCGATTTTAAAGTGAATCTAGTATATTTCTTCCTAAGCAAAATCAATTTCTGCACATTTTATCAACACGTGCATTCCCGAAAAGAAGCGAAATTCATAACTCAATTTGCCATCTTCTAGCAAAACAAGCTCGTCAACCTCCACCGCGCCATATCCATCGTCAGTGATGACGGCTGTCTTTTTTCCCGATTCATCTGTAAATCGGTAGTTTCGTGCCTCATAAGTAACCTCAAACTGCTCAACTTTTGAAAATTCCAATATCTGATGCTGTTCAAAATCATTCAAAGTCAGATAAATCTTTATCTCCTCTGCTTCTTCCAAACGTAATTCAGACAGACGATAATCGTGAAAGCCTGACTTTATCGCAGGAAAGACCGCGCCTAATTTCTCAGCGCACCCTGCTAAAGCGGCTTGATAATCTTGCAGTTGTTGCAGCCAGAGTGCATAGTCTTCTGTTAGTTTTAGATATTTCATTTTTTGATTTCCTCTTTATTTTTTTATTAAATAGCTGCAATTAAGCTCCCCCAGAGTGGTAGCCCTTCTGGTGCAAAGATAACTAATCCTGTTACTGCTATAAATACCCCGATTGCTATAGTAAGTTGTACTGGATTATTCAGATTTAAATGCTTTGCATTAATTTCTGATTTTGCTTTCTGCATATTTTTTAAATCTTTTTGAGCTTTTTGATAGTCCCCCAGTTGTTTGATTTTATCTTGTGTTTTCTTGGGTATTCCAGCTTTTGTCATATTTGTGCCATGAGAGTCTGTTCCATCGACATTTTCTGTTGCGCTCTTTCCCTTTCCGTCAACATGAACATGAGGCTTTGAATCCCCACTAGCAGGTCTATCTACTCTGACTTTATAGCCGTCCACCTCGTGCGTTTCCCCATAACCATCTAGCATATGGTAAGGCGAAACAGAATAATCGGAAGGAGTAACCGAATAACTTTTTAACATATTAGTTAATTTAATCGTCTCTGGATTATCTGAAGTCAATGACTTTACTACCAATACTTTATCCAGTTGTTGCTGCAGTGCTATTGTGTTTACTTCTCCCCATTTGCTTTTAATGGCAAATGAAATATCTCCAGTAGTGTCTGCTTTCACTTTTTTTGCAACGAATGTTTGGCTTCCACTATACTGTCCAAAGCTAGGAACAATCGTTTCAATAGTTGCCATAGCAATCAAGGTCAAAGCTAAGGCCGTAAATTGTTTTTTCATGATTTTTAAATTTCCTTTAGTTGTGATTTTTCTCGAAACTTCGTCGGCCAACTCATTCGATAAATTAATTTTATCACAAAAAATACCCAAAAATCGTATTGTCCCATATATGGGGCAAAAAAGCAAAAATAATTATTTTCACAACGTACATTCTATTGCTATCACTGTATTTACAGGCATAAAAAAATCTCAAAAATCACAAGGTGGCTTACATATATTTTTCCATGATAAAGCGGATAAAATCCGCATGATGATTGCTACCCAACACCTCGAAAATTGCAATGGCACTACTAATTTTTTGGTCGCCGAGTACTTTGTCCTCAAATTTTTTGTGCCAGCAACCGCTCACAAACTGAATCATATTGAGCGAAAAAAGGTCGTCAAGTTTTGTGAATTCACGCGCATAATCCAATACTTTTTCGCTCCTCTTACGCTGAGCCGTGCGCACCAGAGTGAATGCACCTTTGATGTAAATCTGAGAGACCCGGCGACTAAAGTGAAAAATCTCGTTGTGGTGCTTGGTGTGCTCGTGAAGTTCGTCCAAAATCGTCGAAATCCGTGACGGCGTAAGCTGAGAAATCGTAGCATTAAGAAAAGTCAACTCAGTTGTTCCCCAATCATCAATCGTAAAAAGATAATCCACCAACTGCTCCTGCTGCATGACAGGAAGTCGCTTGCCTGTCGTCAATTCATTATACAGGCATTTTGCAGCAATGCTGAGCATCCAGTCCTCACTCTGAGCGCCGAGTGTCTTGAGTCCAGCGTCATCTCGATGATAATAAAGCGCATAAAGCTGCGCCAAATCCTCCTCTCGATGAGATGAGGAGAAATGATAGGTGTGGCTCTCAAACTCTCGCAGCGAAATCTTCATCTTATCTAATGCATAAAGAAACTTTGTGAGCGAAAGGTCGGTCTCACCATTTTCAAAGCGATTAATCGTTGATTTTGAGATAGTAGGTATAAAGTCACTCGTTTTATAGTGCCGCTGCTGGCGAAGCTCTTGAAAGATTTTTCCGATTTGTGAAGTGTCCATGAGACCTATTATACACCTCAAGCACACGTTGACGCTATTCTTTTCAAATCTGACTGCTGATATTGTTTGGTGGATTATTGTATAATAGACTAATAAGCAACTGAGTTCGTCCTCCTAGAAGTCAGCGAAAATCCGACATCAAAGCTATCAGATTTCTGCTGTTCTTGAAGGCTAGGTGCCAAAGCATCAAGCCATTAGGGCGGGCTCACACCTTAAAGGAGAAATTTCAAATGACAACATTCAACTGGCTTGCGGGAGACCGCAATTATACGGATATTCTTTACGAAACTTACAATCATATCGCAAAAATCACGATTAATCGTCCTGAAGTGCGTAATGCTTTTCGTCCAAAGACGGTGACGGAGCTGATTGATGCCTTTTCTGTGGCGCGCGATGATGCTTCTATCGGCGTCATTATCCTGACAGGTGCCAATCATGGACAGGGTGTCGAAAAAGAGGCCTTTTGTTCTGGAGGCGATCAGAAAGTGCGTGGCGACGGCGGTTATGTCGGTGATGACCAGATTCCGCGGCTGAACGTCTTGGACTTGCAGCACTTGATTCGGATTACGCCCAAGCCTGTGATTGCGATGGTCAATGGCTTTGCGATTGGTGGTGGACATGTGTTGCACATCGTGTGCGACTTGACGATTGCTTCAAGCAATGCAAAATTTGGGCAAACCGGACCAAAAGTTGGTTCATTTGATGCGGGTTACGGTGCTGGACTGCTTGCCGCAATGGTCGGACAAAAAAAGGCGCGCGAAATCTGGTTCCTCTGTCGGCAATATACAGCACAAGAGGCTCTGGATATGGGAATGGTCAATACCGTCGTACCTTTTGATGAGCTTGAAGCTGAGACCGTCAAATGGGCAGAAGAAATGTTGGCTTTATCTCCAATGGCACTACGCATGCTCAAAGGCTCATTCAATGCAGCAACTGATGGCCTTGCTGGCTTGCAGCAGTTTGCAGGCGATGCGACATTGATGTTTTACATGAGCGACGAAGCAAAAGAGGGACGCGATGCGTTTGTTCAAAAACGCAAACCCGATTTTGACCAATTTCCAAAGTTCCCTTGATGATGATTGATTGGTTAAAAAAATGGGCACAAGAGACACCTGACAAATGCTTTATCACAGATTATTCTGACGCTGAAAGCTCGCAAGATTACAGCTTTAGAGATACTTATAATATGGTGAAAACACGAGAAAAATTGTACGCGGGGCCGCTCAAAAAGGAGCAGCGTGTTGCGCTTTTAGCTGACAATTCATTTGCATTTTTTACCTTGCTTTATAGCCTTTTACTGCTCAAAAAGGAAGTTTTGCTCCTCAATACACAGCTCAGCCTGTATGAAATCGAAAATCAGGCACAAGAACTTGGGATTCAAACCATTTTTGTTGCCCCAGAATTGCAAGAAAAAATCAAAAATTCGACGCAGCCCACACTTTATTGGAACAGTTCACGCTTGTCAAATCAGACCGCATCAGAACTGCCCAATCGTTCATACAAATCGGAAAACATCGCGGTCATCATGAACACTAGCGCGACAACAGGTAAATTCAAATCCGTACCTATCACTTGGAAAATGCTTGATGCTCATGTCAAAGCTTCCGCAGCGACGATTGGCGTGTTGCCTGAGGATAACTGGCTTGTCGTGTTGCCGATGTTTCATGTGAGTGGACTGTCCATTATCATGCGCACCCTTTACAATGGGACGCACGCCACGATTTTGCCGCATTTTGATGAAAATCTTGTGCTTGATCTTGTCAGTGCTGGCAAGATTAACATGATGTCCCTCGTTCCGACGATGCTTAAAAGATTGATTGACCGCCTTGAGAGACATCGTCTGCGGATGATTTTGCTCGGTGGCGAATTTATTCCTCAGCCACTGATTACAGCAAGCCGCACTAAAAATCTCCCGATTTACAAGACTTATGGCATGACCGAAACGTTTTCTCAGTCGGTTACGTTTAATATTCTTGATTTTCCTGAAAAAATCGCATCCGTTGGCAAGGCGCTCCCTGGTGTTAAGATTAGCATCAAAAATCCAGATACGACCGGCGCCGGCGAGATTTGGCTAGATTCGCCCATGCTGATGGACGGCTATCTTGGTCGGTCGCCACTCCTAGACGGCTTTGAGACTGGTGATATCGGGAGACTCGACGCTGACGGCTTTCTCTATGTGCTCAATCGCAGGCGCGACATCATTATCTCAGGCGGTGAAAATATCTACCCCAAAGAAATCGAAAATCTGCTCTACGAATTACCAGAAATTCGAGAATGTGCTGTTGTTCCACGCTCTGACAGCATTTGGGGACAAATTCCCATTCTTTATTTTTCGTCAGATGGAGCTTCCAAATTTGACGAAACCGTCAAAAGCTATTTGACAGAAAAGCTCGCCAAATACAAGCTACCGCACGAATTTATCCGTCTTGACGAACTACCGAAAAATGCTTCAGGAAAAATTCTCAGAAAAGAGCTCAAATGAATCTCATCGACCAACTCAATATTCAGTCCGTCCAACTCACAGAAAACGGGTTTACCGCAGAGATGCAGCTAACTGACTTTCACGCACAGCCGCTTGGTTTTCTAGGCGGCGGTGCAACGCTTGCCTTCGCCGAAATCGCCGCAGGGATGGC
>JAJXWC010000003.1:0-18383 GCA_021781855.1 Bacillota bacterium
TTCACTAACCGACTAAAGTCACAAGGCGAAATGGCAAGCTTCGAATTTCGCTCGACTGCCCTAGGGTCAGCCGCTTTAGCGGCTTGACTTCTGGGACAGGGTAACCTCATATCAAAGATGTGAGGTTGTGCCCTAAATTTAGTTGGAGTTAAAACTCCAATTAAATAAGTCTCCGCTTCATCTCAGTTATATAAGTCCCTGTTAAATTCACTTTATCACTATAAATTTCCAATTCTAAAGCTGCACCTTTAAGTAATTCGATTTTAACCATCTCGTCAACTGAAATCTTGAGCAAACGCCCACGATAATTGATACGGAAAGCATAACCTGTCCATGCTTTTGGTAAAAATGGTGCAAAGCTCAATTTACCATTCCAAGTTTTCATTTGAGCGAAACCTTGTACAATCGCTAACCAAGAACCAGTCATTGAAGTAATATGCAAACCGTCTTTCGTGTCGTTGTTGTAATTATCAAGGTCAAGACGCGCTGTACGTCCATACATTTCGACTGCTTTTTCTTCCATACCCAATTCGGCAGCAAGAATCGCGTGAATGCTTGGGGACAGTGAGCTTTCGTGTACTGTCAAAGGTTCGTAAAACTTAAAATTACGCCGTTTCTCATCAGTCGTAAACTTGTCACCGAAGAAATAAATTCCTTGTAGCACATCTGCCTGTTTGATATATGGACTACGCAAGACTCTGTCCCAAGACCAATTTTGATTGAGTGGCAAATTTTTCGGGTCAAGCTCAGCAACTGGTGTCAAATCTTTATCCAGATAACCATCATGCTGCACAAAAATTCCAAGTGATGTGTCTTCTGGGAAATACATTTTTTCAACAATTTCTGTCCATTTTGCAAGTTCCGCTTCACCTACTGCCAAATCAGGACGCGGAAATTGTGCTAAACTTTCAGCCGTATAAGTCAATACCCAAGCTGCTAATTTATTCGTATACCAGTTATTATTAATGTTATTCTCATACTCATTCGGTCCTGTCACACCGTGAATCATGTACTTATCATTACGTGCAGAATAATGCACACGGTCTGCCCAAAAACGTGCAATCTCAACTAATACTTCCAAACCTTCGTGTGCTAAATAAGTGGTATCTCCTGTATAATTAGTGTAATTATAAATCGCATATGCAATCGCGCCATTACGATGGATTTCCTCAAAGGTAATTTCCCATTCATTGTGACATTCGACACCTGTGAAAGTTACCATCGGATAAAGTGCACCTGCAAGTCCTTGCTGTTGTGCATTATGATGTGCTCCCTCAAGCTGATTGCGTCGATATTTCAAGAGATTTTTTGTGACAGATTGGTCGGCTAAAGCCAGATAAAGCGGTACTGCATAAGCTTCCGTATCCCAGTAAGTCGCACCACCATATTTTTCTCCTGTGAATCCTTTTGGTCCGATATTCAAGCGTTCATCCTCACCATAGTAAGTACTAAAGAGTTGGAAAAGGTTGAAACGAATCCCCTGTTGCGCCTCATCAGAGCCATCAATTTGGACATCAGCAATTTCCCAACGCTGCGCCCAACTTTCTGTGTGTGCTTCAAGCAATTCCTGATAAGAAAGTGCTGAAAGCGAATCACTCAACGCCACTGCCGCATTGGTCATCTCTGACAAATCAGCATAGTCACGACTCGTCAGCACCAAAACTCGTTTTTCAAAACTTAAAGCTTTGTTTACAGGTAAGATTTCATCTAATGTATCAATGACTGCACCATTTTCAGATTTTTGCGCCGTTAAATCAAAATCGCCTCGATATTCTTGCTGCGCCAAAATAGTAAATTGTTCCACTCCAAAAGGATTTGGAACAGTTTGGCTAATGATGTAAGAACCATTTTCCGTTGTCCCCGAATCAAAAATATTCCAGAAGCTTTCATCATAGTTTGAATCTTCATTGCGCACATCGGCATCAATATAGGATTGCACACGCACACTATGTAACTTTTCGTCAATATTTTCAAAAGTATAGTTGAAAATGGCAAGTTCTCGCGTCACCAGTGAGAAAAAGCGGGTTGCTGTCACACGAACACCTGCAACCGTATATTGGTAGCTCAGTAAGCCTTTTTGCATATCCAATGCCATCTCAAAATCTGCAACTTCTGCCGCCAAATCTACTTCTTTTTTGTCAATATAGAGCCGAATTTTAGCAAAATCTAACGCATTGATTGCTTTTCCAAAGTACTCAGGATAGCCGTTTTTCCACCAGCCAACACGTGTTTTATCAGGAAACCAAACTCCTGCGATGTAAGTTCCTTGATGATGGTCTCCATTGAAGCTTTCACTGAAATTTCCCCGCATTCCCATGTAGCCATTGCCGATGGAAGTCAGCGACTCTTGAAGCCTCCTTTCCTCTTTCTCAATCTTATTCGCTGTGATTTTCCACGGGTCAATCCCCATAATGCGTTTGATTTGTTTCACTTTCTTCTCCTTTAAAATGTGAGTTCTCCCCAAAGTCTTAGTGCTTTACCGCTTACCATTTCGCTTTGCGACTTCAGTCGATTGCGATTGGAACTTCCGACTTTAGGGACAGAGCAACCTGACCTCTTTATGTCAAGTTATACTCTAGTTCCTTTCTCTCCGACAGATGAAGTAACTACTTTAAATACTTGATATTCCCAAGCATCAAGAACCATTTTATGAGCAAAGTTCCGTTTTTTACTGCCAAGAACTTGCTCATAATTTTTGAGTGTTTCATCAAATTGCAAATGAGCTTTTGTTTTTCCTAAATTTGTTAAAACCAAAAATTCGTCACGTTCATAGACAAAAGCCGTCAAATGTCGCTCAAAATAAAATTTGACAGAACCATCAGAAATCGCTGTTTCATCATGCCGAAGCGCAATCAGTTGGCGATACAAATTTAAAATTTCTGGTGAATTTTCCACATTAATTTCTGTAAAATTCGGATTGACCAGCATCCAAGGCTCGTCCGTTGTAAAACCAGCATTGGCTGTCAAATCCCATTGCATAGGCGTTCGTGAATGGTCACGTGTATTGCGTACTACTTCTTCAAGCGCTTCAGTTTTTGACAATTTTGCCAAAAGTTGCTCATAATATTTGATATTCTCTACTGTTCGAAGCTGCGAAATATCAGTAAACGGAAAATTTGTCATTCCAATTTCCTGCCCCTGATAAATAAAAGGTGTTCCACGCAACAGCATATAAGCAACCGCGAGAGCCTTAGCAGAAGCAATCGAACCATCGCCAAATACATCAATCACTCGAGGCTGGTCATGATTTTCCAGATAAAGCGCATTCCAACCACGTAACAACTGGTCTTTCTGCCAACGAATAAGTGCTTGTTTAAACTTGTAAACATTACCCGAACCATCACGTCGTCGCGCATTTTGCTCCAACTCAAAAATCATATTAATATAGCCATTTTCGTCTGTCCAATCTGGCGCTTGCGTGGACAAAACACCAGATGCTTCGCCAACGGTAAGTGCACCATATTCATCAAAAATTGCCTTTAAATCATGCATATACTCTTCAATACCAGGCACATTCATAAAAGGCTGCCAAGGTCCATCGCCACGCCAAGATTTGATTTTGAAGTCCCACGGCTCTTTTTGAATGTGCGAAATCGCGTCCAAGCGGAAACCGTCAAGTCCCAATTCAAGCCACCAGCGTACCATTTTGTAAATTTCTGCGCGTAATTCTGGATTTTTCCAGTTCAAATCAGGCTGTTCTTTTGCAAAAACATGGAAATAGGCTTGTTCCGTCCTTGCATCATAGGTCCAAGCTGAACCGCCAAAGAAGGAAATCCAGTCATTCGGCAATTTATCAGGCATTGCGTCTGCCCAAAGATAGTAGTCACGATATTTGTTATCCCGCGATTTGCGCGCTTCAACAAACCACGGATGCAAATCCGAAGTATGATTGACCACCAAATCAGTCAATACTTTCAGTCCCAGCTCATGCGCATGAGCAAGCAGTTCGCGAAAATCGTCCAAACTGCCAAACATTTCGTCAATTGCATAATAATCTGCGATATCATATCCACCGTCAATCTGCGGACTTTTATAAATTGGATTTATCCAAAGAAAATCCACTCCAAGCTGCTTCAAATAGGGTAATTTTTCAATAATTCCCTGAATATCTCCAATCCCGTCGCCATTGCTGTCCTTAAACGACTTGGGGTAAATCTGATAGCCGACAGCGGCATGAAACCAATTTTTATCTTTTTTATTCATCTATTTCTAATACTTTATCCAAGCCAAAAGTTCACAATTTGAGCCATTTTCTTCATAAATGAAAATGGCAATTTGTCGCTCATCGGCTGCAATTCCCCAACATTTTGTAGAATTTACAGGTTCGACTTGAGCGGCAAGGTAATCCTTTTCATCGTCCAATATACGCATCGCTTCGCCGTTAGGTAACTGCGCCAGATTGTTCAAATAGCGTCCTGACAGCTCTGTCAGCGCTGATAGGCCTTCCAATTCGGGAAATCCTAGGCTTTTCACACGCAAAATAATCTTTTCTGCATCCATTTTGCTCATAGCCACTTCACCATGATGACAACAAGCACCACATCAACCATCAGTCCGACAATCCAAGCCAACCAAAAATACCATTTTCGCGTCTTATGATGAACGATTTGCCCAGCAAGAAAAGCACCGACACCACCTGCAAACACACTCATCAAAAGCAGTACTCGCTCAGGAATACGCCAGAGATGATGGACTGCTTTATATTTATCAATGCTGTAAGTCGCAAAAACCACGATATTCCAAACCAGCAAAATCCCTAAGACCAAGAAAACTGTCATTTTATTCTACCTCACAGGCAAAAGCTTCCCAAGGCATCAGATTGACCTGTGAAATCTCCGCCATCAACTCATAATTGTGAACAAGGAGCTGTTTCGGCACAAAACCTGACTTGAAACTATTTTGTTCATCTGACAAATTTGCCACGACCAAATATTTTTTACCTTCATATTTACGCAAATAGGCAAAAACTTCAGGCGCAGACTCCAAGAGTTCAAACTCGCCATAAACAACCCAGTCGTGCTGATGACGTAGCTCAATCAGCTTTTTGTAAGTATAAAAAACAGAGTTTTCGTCACTGACCGCTTTGTCAGCGTTAATTTCCGTGTAATTCGGATTGACTGCAAGCCAAGGCTTCCCGCTCGTAAATCCTGCATTTTCTCCAGCCGTCCATTGCATCGGTGTACGAGCATTGTCACGACCAATTCGTCTGATAGCATCCATAATTTTATCCTCGGACCAGCCTTTTGTCCGTGCTTCAGCCGCCCAATTTCGTGATTCGACATCATCAACCTGCGCAAAATCCGTAAAAGGAAAATTCGTCATCCCAAGCTCTTCGCCCTGATAAATATAAGGCGTGCCTTTCATCAAATGGAGCAAAATTGCAAAAGCTTTAGCGGACGCCACACGATATTTGCCGTCATTGCCCCAGTTCGACACAATGCGTGGCAAGTCATGATTGTTCCAAAAGAGCGAATTCCAACCGTTCTCAAGGCTTTGCCATTTAGCAAAAATTTCCTTGAGTTTCGGCACCGAAAGACGACCCGACTCCCATTTATCGCCATTTTCAGGATAAACGGACGAGATATGTTCAAATTGAAAAACCATCGACAACTCTTCTCGCTCAGGCGCACTGTAAAGTTCGGCAATTTCAGGCGTTGCCCCCCAAGTCTCGCCCACTGTCAGCAAGTCTTTCGCACCGAAAGTCGCCCGATTCATCTCATGCAGATAATCATGGAGTTTCGGACCGTTTCCCGTGATTTCCTTGTCAACTTCCTTGCCAATCAAGTCAATCACGTCCATCCGAAAGCCGCCGATGCCCTTGTCAATCCAGAAATTCATCATGTCATAGACTTCGGCATGAACCTTTGGATTTTCCCAATTCAAATCAGGCTGGCGCTTGCTGAACAAATGCAAAAAATATTGTCCAGTTGCTTCATCAAATTCCCAAGCCGAGCCTGAAAAGATAGACTTCAGCTCATTTGGCTCATCGCGCCAAATATAGTAATCCCGATATTCATTATCCTTAGATTTTCTGCTTTCCACAAACCAAGCATGTTCATCAGACGTGTGATTAACAACCAAGTCCATCACAATCTTAATGCCACGTTTTTCGGCTTCTGAGAGCAGCTCATCCATATCCGTCATCTCTCCGAAAATCCCTGCAATCGCCCGATAATCCGAAATATCATAACCATTATCATCCATCGGCGACTGATAAACAGGACTCAGCCAAATACAGCCAATCCCAAGCTCCCGCAAATAGTCGAGCTTAGAAATAACCCCTTGCAAATCGCCAATCCCGTCAGCATTACTATCCATAAATGACCGTGGATAAATCTGATAAACCACCGTCTTTTGCCACCAATGCTTTTGCATACAATCCTACCTCCTAATTCACACGCAGAAAATAGCGCCGAAGCGCCAATTTCATATACTGTTTAACTTCTAAAAGTGACTTTTAGAAGTTAAAGTTTGCGTTTCACGCAAACCACTTCTTGCGCAAGCGCAAGGCAGTCTAACTGCAGTTCGGCTACTAAATCTGCAAGCAGATTTAGAGGCGAACTAGTATTATTTATAAATTACAAAACCATTCTGTAAAACATTCTTACCGTCTGTAAGATTTGAAAGGACCACATCGTCTGCGACAAAGTAAGCAGGGCGTTCACCAATATTAAATACCGCTTTCAATTTGCCGCGTTCAAATTTCACAATTCCATTTGCATCATCAACAATCTTCCAAACCAAATCCGCATCACTCAGCAGTTCTGCATATTCATGTCGAAAAGCCACTAATTTCTTAAAGAAAGCGAACATATCCGCATCTTGTTCGTCAGCTTCCCAAGTCATACATTTACGGCAATCAGGGTCGTTTTCTCCAGTCATTGCAAATTCATCACCATAGTAGATACAAGGTACGCCAGGCTGCAGATAAGTAAAGGTCTCAACCAATTTCATCAAATTTTTATTGCCACCTGCAACTGATAAAATCCGCGGTGTGTCATGAGAATCCAACACATTAAACATCATTTGATTTGTTTGTTTCCGATACAAAGTTAACTGTGTATTGATATTAGAAACCATTTGCTGCAATGAAATTTTCTTATGAATAAACCCATCCTTAATTGCATCTGTATAAGCATAGTTCATGACCGCTGTAAATTCGTCCCCGACCAGCCAAGGCTGCGCCGAATGCCAAACTTCACCCAAGATATAAAAATCATCTTTTGCTGCATCACAAGTCGCACGGAATTTCTTCCAAAAAGCATGGTCCACTTCGTCAGCCACATCAAGCCGCCAAGCATCTATATCAAATTCACGAATCCAATAATCGGCAATCTTCAGCAAATAAGCCTGAACTTCAGGATTAGCCGTGTTCAATTTTGGCATATGCGGGGTGAAGGCAAATGTATCATAAGTTGCATCACCTGCATACTCAAAGTCAGGATTTGGCGTATAAGCTGCCGGCCATTTATTCACATGGAACCAATCCGCAAACTTCGATTTTTGCTGCTTTTCGAGTACGTCCTGCCACTGAGCTGAAGTATCTCCAATATGATTAAATACAGCATCCAACATAATTTTGATACCACGCTCATGTGCCGCATCAACCACTTTTTTAAATAAAGCCTTATCGCCAAAATCAGGGTCAATTTCCAAATAATCTTCTGTATCATACTTATGATTAGAATGTGCTTTAAATACAGGTGTGAAATAAATACCATTCACACCCAAATCAGTCAAATGGTCAAGATGGTCAAGCACACCTTGTAAATCTCCACCATAAAAATCCTGACGGTCTGGATGTTCTGCCGCATTCCAAACCTTTGTTCCTTCAGGGTTATTTGAAACATCGCCATTTGCAAACCGTTCAGGAAAAATTTGATACCAAACCGTCTTTTTTACCCATTCTGGTGCTTTAAAACGGTCAATTTCATGAAAATAAGGTAAACGGAAAGCCGCATACTTTTGAGAAAGTAAAGTTTCGTCAAAAGGCATTGCCCCTTGGTCCGTCAAAACAACCTTTTCGCCATCTAGTCCCTCTATTGTAAACAAATAATCCATTCGTCTCGTAGGAACAGAAACTTCCACTTCAAAATAATCATTTGTCGCTGTCGAAAGCATTTTATGCATTTCAAGCACATGATTTTCCCAATACTGTGCATCAGGCTTGTCCGTATTTTTCCAATCATACGGGTCTCCATAGACGAGTTCAACCTTTGCTACATCATCACGCCCTGTGCGAACCCGTACATGCATGACATCCTTAGTGTAAAGATAAGCAAACTCCGACTCAGGACGGTGATAAACTGCTGCTTTGTTCATTATAGAACCTCCAAATTTTTCAATGGTTGTTTAGTGTCATTTTCCACCACATCTGGAGAACTCAAAATCTCACATTGTCTTTATTTTATCACAACGCTTTCAATAACGCAATCGTTTGCGATAATTTTCGGAAAAGGTTATCAAAAAGATATAATTGTGGAATATACCATTCCCTAGGAATGCGTTCATATTGCCTTTTATCAAAAGTAATCAAAATGTAACATCTTTTCTCTTGACAAACCGCATGCGTTTGCGTAAAATAGAACTTGTAAAAATTAAAACCGTTTTCATTAGGAGGAAACACAAAATGAAATCTTGGAAAAAAGTAGCACTCGCTGGTGCTTCTGTACTCGCAATCGCAACACTTGCCGCATGTGGTAACAGCGCAAGCGGTAGCAAAACTACTAGTTCATCTTCTAGCAGCACAAAAGTTGACCCAACAAGCGTAAAAGGAACTTTGACACTTTGGGTTGACCCAGCAAACGTTGCATCTTACAAAACATTGGTTTCTGGTTTTGAAAAAGAATACACTAACGTTAAAGTTACTGTACAACAATCACCAACAGGTTCTGCAAACGCAAAACAAGATGTTTCAAAAGACCCATCTAAAGCTGCTGACGTATTTAAAGTTCCAAATGACCAACTTGGTGCTATGGCTCAAGCAGGTTACATCAACCCACTTTCACCTGATGCTACAGCATGGGTAAAAGCAAATGACATTGCAATCGCTGGTACTGCTGTAACTTGGAAAGGTCAAATGTATGCCTATCCACAAGACCAACAATCAAACGTTATCTTCTACAATAAAGCTAAATTCTCTACTGCTCCATCAGCTTGGACAGATTTCACTGCTGGTAAAGTAATCGGTACTGACTTCACTAACTCATATAACTGGTATCCAGCATTCCTTTCAAATGGTACTTACCTCTATGGTAAAGACGGCGAAACTTTGACAGGTACAAATGCTAATACTGCACCAGGTCTTGAAGTTATGAAATGGTTCGCTGCACAAAATTCTAATCCTGGTGTTAAACAATCTGGTTCAGCTTTGTTGGCAGACTTGCAATCAGGTAAGACTGCAGCCGTTCTCGATGGTCCTTGGGATGCTGCAAATATTCAAAAATTCCTCGGCAGCAACTTTGGCGTAACAACACTTCCAACAATCGACTTTGGTAGCGGCGCTAAACAAATGCAAGCCTTCTCTGGTGTTGGTACTCTCGCAGTCAACTCTGCTTCTAAATATCAAGTTGCAGCTTCTGCTTTGGCTGAATACCTTTCAAATGACGCTTCACAAATGGAACTTTACAAAGACAACGGTGCTATCCCAGTCTCTACAAAGAACCAAACTAATTCAACAATCGCTGCAGACCCAGTTGCTCAAGCAGTTATCAAACAAGTTCAAAGTGATACTTTGATGCCTAAGATGCCTGAAATGGCTACATTCTGGACATTGGCTGCTCCAATGATTCAAAATACAGAAGCTGGAAAAATTCCTGCTAGCCAATATCAAGCTCAACTTGATAAATTCGTTGCAGGCATTTCTAAAGCAACCAACTAATCATCAGCAATCTTGCAAGAGAGGTTGGGTTCAACTCAATCTCTTTTGCTATTTATATTATGAAGGACAATTTTATGTTCAAAAAGAAAAACAAATTATCTAAAGAAGCGACATTCGGCGAGGCTTGGAGCAAGGGAGGAATTTCAACCAAACTAAGTTTCTTTATCATGGGTATAAGTCAGCTTAAAAATAAACAATGGCTAAAAGGATTGCTATTTCTCCTTACAGAAATTGTCTTTCTGGCTTGGTTTATTTTTAGTGGTGTTAGTGCACTCAGCATGCTATCAAGTCTTGGTCATAATAAGACAAAGGCTGTCATTTGGGATGCTTCTCAGGGTGTCTATATCACTAAACAGCCCGATAACTCTTTGATTATCCTTTTATTTGGTGTACTTTCTCTTATTGTGGTTGCTTTCTTTGTCTTGATTTATATTACAAATATCCGTTCAGCACGGCATTTGTATGCACTCAACCGCGATGAGAAACATATTCCTACGACAATGGAAGATTTGGCTTCTCTTTTCGATACCAAGCTCCATACAACATTAATGGTCATTCCATTGATTGGTATTTTTGCATTTACTGTTGCACCTTTACTTTTAAACATTACGATTGCATTTACGAACTTTAATCAGTATCATCCTATTGGCTTTTCTTGGACAGGTTTCCAATCATTTGGACAGATTTTCACAGGAAATACAGGGAATACCTTCTTCCACGTTTTAGGCTGGACAATTATCTGGGCGATTGCGGCCACCGTTACTACTTTCTTTGGTGGAATCTTCCTCGCACTCTTAATTGAATCTAAAGGGATTAAATTCAAAGGATTCTGGCGCACCATTTTCGTTATTGTTTTTGCTGTTCCACAGTTTGTTTCTTTATTGATGATGAACATCTTCTTGGACAATGAAGGTCCCCTTAATACTTGGCTTGAGAATATCCACTGGATTAAAGGTCCTATTCAATTTCTGCAAGACCCAACGATTGCGAAGTTCTCTGTTATCTTTGTTAATATGTGGATTGGTATCCCAGTTACCATGCTGGTTGCGACTGCAATCATTCAAAATCTGCCACAAGACCAAATTGAAGCTGCTCGAATTGACGGTGCAAACATCTTCCAAGTTTTCCATTCCATTACTTTCCCGCAGATTCTTATGGTTATGACCCCAGCGCTTATTCAACAGTTTATGGGAAACATCAATAACTTCAATGTCATCTTTCTTTTGACTGGCGGCGGACCACTGAACGCGAACTATTATCAAGCTGGCTCAACTGACTTATTGATTACTTGGCTTTATAATATCACACTCAAGTCTGTACCAAACTACAACGTAGGTTCAGCTATTGGTATCATCATCTTCATCATTATGGCATCAATCTCACTTGTTACCTATCGTCGTACCAACGCATTTAAGGAGGGCTAATTGAAATGAAATCATACAAAAATCAACAACGACTTTCCTTAGTTCTTAGGTATGTCTTAATTATCATCTTAGCTGCAGTTTGGATTTTTCCTATCATCTGGATGGTGCTTGCTAGTTTCTCAGTTAACAATTTTACAGGGTTCATCCAAACTTTCGTTCCACACAAATGGACCTTTGCAAACTATATCCAGCTTTTTCATAACTCTATGTTTCCTTATGGCAGCTGGTTGATTAATACTTTAATCGTTGCCTTAGTCACAATGGTCGGAAGTACATTCCTAAATATCATTGTTTCTTACACCTTATCACGTCTGCGTTTCAAGCTTCGCAAACCTTTCCTCCAATTTGCTTTGATTTTGGGAATGTTTCCAGGCTTAATGTCCATGATTTCTTTGTACTATATTCTTAAAGCACTCAACATGTTAAATCTGGTCGGTCTGACTTTGATTTACGTAGGTGGTGCTGGTCTTGGCTTTTATATTGTCAAAGGTTTCTTAGATACAATTCCACGCTCTATTGATGAAGCAGCCATGATTGATGGCGCAACACGTTGGCAGGTATTTACTCATATTACGCTTCCTTTAGCACGACCAATGTTGATTTATACAGCATTAATGTCATTCATGGGTCCTTGGCTTGACTTCCTTTTACCAAGTATCATCGTGGGCGGTCAATCTCCAGCCAATCGTACGATTGCTTATGGTTTGCAAAATATGATTAACAACTCCCGCGGAGCAAGTTCAGAATACTTCGTCTCGTTCATTGCAGGTTGTGTTATCATCGCTGTTCCTATCACCGTTTTGTTTATCGTGATGCAACGCTTCTACGTTAACGGTATTACAGCTGGTGCTGACAAAGGTTAATTAGCAAGCACTTGCTAGGTTAAATATTTTTGATTTAAACCCTTTAGAAATAAGGGTTTAAATTGTGTTGATTATGTAAGCGTTTTAATTTATTATAAATAAAAGGAGAAAGTAAATGAAAAAGCACAAATCGGTGTTACTATTACTTTCAGCACTGTTCGCCAGCAGTGGCATATTAGCCGCTGGTTCTGAACCATCTGTTGTTCAGGCGACAACAAACACTGTTAGCTCTACTATCAATTTTCAAGCGCCCAACACTACAACGCAGTATTATGCGTATATCTGGGGCTCTGGAACCAGCTTAGACGGTACTTGTGTGCCGCTTCCTATTTCATCAACTGGTGTCGAAACTTACAGTTTCACCCCAGCTAATAGCAGCTACAATTTTATTATGACAAGCGCTTCGAATGCCTCAAATATGCAGACATCAAACAAACTTGTCGGAACAGGCAACGGCGTTGCAGTAACTTTGGGAAGTGTAAATGATACGACTTATGTCAGTACCAGCGGCTACGGTATCACAGAGCCGACCACAACCGACTCAGGACTGCAAAATGCTGCTTTTGCTACCGTTGATGAATATCAGGCCGCCCAAACTCACCAATTTGCCCCATTTGATGCACAATGGGCTTATGAAGGGACTGATTTAGGGGCAACCTATTCTTCTACTGGGACAACTTTTAAAGTTTGGTCCCCAACAGCAACGAGTGTTAAACTTTTATCCTATGGCACTTCGACTTCTCCGACTGCAGCCCTGGTTAATTCCTATTCAATGACACGTGGTACTTCGGCTACTCCTTCATCTCATGCTACGAATAATGTTGGTGTCTGGTCTTACACCTTGTCTGGAGATGATGCTGGCATCGTTTATCAATATCAGCTTACCTTTGCTGATGGCACAGTGAGTGATTACTATCAAGTCTCTGGACAGCCCGCCTACGGGACTTACACGGCTTCTTCAGTGACGAACACTACTCAGGACCCTTATGCGACTGCTGTAGTCCAAGGCGGCATGCGTTCAGTTGTTGAGCCACCCGCTTCAATGACTCCTTCTGGTTTTTCAGTGAAGCAAGGTTCTACGGCTACCTGGCGTGTTTCTAGTCCCACTCAGGCAGTGATTGATGAGCTGCATATTCGTGAATTTACAGAATCAGCCTCAAGCGGCGTTTCTGCAGCTAATCGAGGAAAGTATCTCGGAGTTATTCAAGCTAATACTACTGACCCTAATACTGGCACTGCGACTGGTTTAAATTATTTGCAAAATGAAGGATTTAATTATGTTCAGCTCATGCCTTTGGCACAATTTAATGCTGTTCCAGAAACGGGGATTGCCACAACAAATCAGCCTAATATCTTCGGTTGGGGATATGACCCTGTCAATTATAATGTTCCTGAAGGGGAATATGCCAGTGATTCCGTCAATCCGCTCACTCGAATTAATGAAATGAAGCAGATGGTTCAAGGACTGCACAATGCAGGAATTGGAGTTATCATGGATGTTGTCTATAATCACGTCGAAAATCAGGCAACCTCTGTCTTTGAAGAAACTGAACCAGGATATTATTTCCGTAATTCCGATGGCTCATACTGTGGCAATGACACAGCAAGCGACCATGAAATGTTCCAGAAATATATCTTAGACTCTGTCGCTTATTGGGTAAAAAATTATGATATTGACGGTTTCCGCTTTGACATGATGGCCAACATTGATACTGCTACGATAAATAAAGTACGTGCAGAACTAACGGCGATTGACCCTAATATTATGACTTACGGAGAAGGCTGGAGCACAAGTACTGATTTGGCTACTTCTAATTCTTCAGTAGAACAAACCACGGAAGGAAATGCCTTATCTGTTTCTGGCGTGGGATTCTTTGATGATGCTACAAGAACTTCAATTCGCGGCGAAGGCGGAAATTCTGCTTTTGTTGATGAATCAGGAAATATGGAAAATACGGTTGCTCGTGCGATTACCGCAAGCGGCGGTCTTGGTTCGCTTCCTCCTTTGGAATCGTTTGGAACACCTAGTCAAGCGATTAATTATGTAGAATGTCATGATGGCTTTACTCTGAACGACCAGCTCTGGATGAACCACCAAACAGATAGCGTTGCAACACATGATAATCGCGATGAGCTTGCAAATGCGATTAATATTCTCTCTGAAGGGGTCACTTTCATGGAAAGCGGTCAGGAATTTGACCAGACAAAACTTGTCAATCCTGTCACAGGTGCTCAGGTTGCCGCAAGTTCTGTTGTGAATACAATGAGTTCAAACGACTGGCTTTCTCCAACTTGGAACAGCACAAACAATGCTTTCAATGGCGTTTCTTGGAATGAAGCAAAAAACTCTTATGATGGCGTAATTAACTATAATGGAACAACTTATTATGATGGTGATGCGGTTAATAGTATTAACTGGGATTTGGTCAAAACTAATCAGACACAAGACAGTTTTATCCAAAGCCTAATCAAATTTAAAGAGGCAAATCCTAGCTTTTGGCCGAATGATTATTCAAAAATCTATGGTGGTTTGATTACCATTGACAACGCAGCTTCTGGTTCTGGAGTTGTTACTTATACAATGACTTCTGGAACAACAAAATATATCGTGATTCTTAATGCAAGTGGAAAAGCTATCACGGTAGGAACTGGTGGCAGTTATTACAGCACTACCAATTTGACAAGTGCCTACTTAACCCTATCAAGTGATAGCAATTTCACAGTAACTGGCAAACCTATCGGCGGTAGCAATATTACTGTTCAAGATTTGACTGCTACTATTGTAAAAATTTCATAAAAATAAAAAACCAAGTTAACGCTTGGTTTTTTTATTGTCCTAAAAGTTGTTCTGCTTCCGCTTTGTACTTTGTCATATTCAAAAGCAAACCTGAACCTCCATAGATGTCATAGGCATTTTGCCAATCATTTGTAGAAGGAATTGTAGTGGACTGAATACCATTTTTCATTGCGGACAATGTGCTTAATCCGTTGGTCAAGAAAAATGAATTAGGGATATTGGTCATTGTGACGGCGCGGGTTGTACCTAAAGCACTTGCTCCCGTGAATAAAGTGAGCGGGTTTTTCATCTTAGAAATGATAGTTGTCATGACTTGCTGTTGCCGTTTAACGCGTCCGAAGTCTCCTTCATCATCATGCCGGAAACGCGCATAGTTAAGCAGAGTACGTCCATTCATTTTCTGCGTGCCCGGCTTTATCATCATGAAAGTTCCACCTCCATCAGGATAGCCTAATGCCGCTGCTTCACTTGCAGTTAACACTTTATCACTAGCTACTTTACCTTCTGTCGTGGCTAAATCATCAGGCACAGGTACTTCACTCAGCATCTGTCCATTGACTGTTGAAAATTTCGCATCAATACTTATACCACCTGGAAATAGAGAATCAATGATTGTCGCAAAACTTGAAAAATCGACTACAGCATAGTATTGACAGTTTACACCAAAATTTGCTTTGAGTGTTTCACTCATCAAATTTGCCCCCTGACGATTATATTGCTCGCCAATGGTGAAGGCTGCATTGATTTTCACATCGGGACGGTTTAATTTGCTGACATCTTTGATATTAACGAGTGTGTCGCGCATAAAGCTCACAAGACGTGTTTCTTTCTTTTTAGGGTCAATATGCAGCACCATAATCGAATCGGTGTGAGCGACGCTTGAGGACTGTCCTGGACGCTGGTCTGCGCCTAAGAGTAAAATATTGATTGAGCCGTCTGTATTTTTTAAACTGGTGAATTGTTCTGCTTTTACTACGCCACCTTCATGTTTTACACCACGATTGTAGCCATAAACGAAAAAGCCAACCATTGCAATGATTACTAGGAGTAAAAGAAGCAAAATTCGTTTGACCCAACGCATTTTCTTTTTAGGTTTCCTGATTTTGGATTTTTTAGACGAATTAGGCTGATTTTTTTGCGCATTATTACGTCGCGCGCGAGGTACTGATACACTTGCTCTTTCAGAGCTTTTAACATTATTTGTTTCGTTGTAAGACGGATTTTCTTCGAAAACTTCTGCTTCTTCACTAAAATTTTTTTCGTAACCATTGAATTCATTAAGCAATTCATAGTATTCTTGACGCTCGCGAATGCTGAGATAATCAACATTGTGTCGTAAATATTCTAAACGTTTATATTTTTTTTCATCCATTGTTTTGATATTATACCAAATTTCCTTATGTGATGCAAAACGATTTGCTGAAAAGAGTCTTAGCAAAATTTGACCATTCCATCAAAAAAAAACTCATTTTAAATGAGCTTTTTTGCTTTTTCTTCAATAAAGTTAACAACATCAGCAACTGTTTTTCCTGTGCTGTCAAGAAGGAGGGCGTCATCAGCCTGTTTAAGCGGCGAATTTTTCCGTGTACTATCTTTGTAATCACGCGCTGCAATTTCGGTTTTCAACTGAGCAAGGTCTGTCGGAATCCCTTTTTCTATATTTTCCTTATAACGTCGCTCAGCTCGTTCATCAACAGAAGCGACTAAAAAGATTTTTAAATCTGCTTCAGGCAAGACAACAGTACCGATATCGCGACCATCCATGATAATTCCACCTTCGGCTGAAATTCGCTGTTGCTCAGCAACCAAAAATTCACGAATTTCAGGAATCGCCGAAATCCGAGAGACGTTATTTGTCACTTCATTGCTGCGGATAAGCTTCGTCACATCATTCATTCCCAGAAAAACAAGTTGTCCCTTTTTTGTGTTCTGAAAAGAAATCGGATTGCGCTGAATCATTTTGATAATCTGAGCAACATCATCTGACGTTCCTGTCAAATTATTCTGTAGCGCAACAGCTGTTGCTACTCGATACATTGCGCCCGTGTCCAAATAAATCAGTCCAAGGTCTTGTGCAACAATCTTCGCTACCGTTGATTTTCCGCTTGAGGCAGGACCATCAACAGCAATTTGAATCTTTTTCATTTTGTGTTTTTACTCCGTAAAATTTTTTTCACTTTTACTATAATACACTACTTTTTAAAGTTTGTCAGTATTTGACCATGCTGTCAAAGCTCACTTCAATTTCAAAACCTGACCAGGATAAATTGCTGAGCCATCCGCATTATAGCCAGAAGCCGAAATATTATTCAAACTAGCAATTTGACTCCAGGAAAGTCCTGTTTTAGATGCAATAGCATTAGGCGTATCACCCGCAACAATCGTATAAGTAGAACCTGCCGCCGCACTACTGCTGCTTGTTGATGAAGAACTTGTTGAAGCTGTGCTTGTCTGGCTTGTTGCCGTTGAAGAAGAAACAACGGTTGAACTTACCGAACTCTTCACAGCACTACTTGCCGAGCTCGCAAATGAAGTTGAAACGCTTTTATTATTTGACTGTTGATTATTCCAGAGAATAAAAGCAATTCCTGAGCCGATAAGTATGACCATTACGACAACAAGAAAAGTCAAAAAACGTGTGGTCAGCGGTCTTTTGTTTTCATTTTTAGCTCGCGTCTGCCGTTTAAGTTCATCCGGGTTTTCTCGCATTGCTTGGTATATCTCATTATTCCAGGGTTCTTTCGTTGCCACGACTTTTTCCTTCCATTTTTGGTTTTTTTTTATTATTATTATTTTACTATGAATATAAAAATTATTCCCGAAAAATGCATCGCATGTGGTTTATGCCACAGCAAGGCACCAGAAATTTTTGATTATTACGACAATGGCATCGTAAAATTTTATGATTCTGACGAACTTGTCAAATCACTTTCTGAGACAAAATCCGCCGTGACAGCCGTAAAGTCTTGCCCTACAGCAGCATTAAAAATTGTCCCCGCACCAAACTCTGAAAAAATCTGATGCACACATTGCACTTATATGGTCAATATGAAAGATAAACTATATTCATTTTACCACAAAATTTCAATTTCATAAATATTTAGTTTTAAATTTCTATTACTCGAATTTTTTTATTTGTTTAAAATAGCAATATTTCCTTTAATAAACCTTTATAACCCGCTAGAAAAAAGGATTCAAGTATGACCGCAAACGTTTTCGCAAATATTTGCATGAGAAAACGATTTAAAGTATAATAGACAAGTAATGATTTATTATTATAATCTTATATAGGAGGTTACTCAAATTGAGTATCGGAATTGTTATTGCGAGCCACGGCGAATTCGCCAATGGTATCAAGCAATCTGCAACCATGATTTTCGGTGAGCAAGAAAAGACACAAGTTGTCACTTTCATGCCTA
>JAJXWC010000003.1:18393-29211 GCA_021781855.1 Bacillota bacterium
AGTGAAGGTCCTGCAGACCTGCATGCCAAAATCGAAGCAGCTATCGCAACATTTGATGCCGAAGATGAAGTACTCATTCTTGCTGATTTGTGGAGCGGTTCTCCATTCAATCAGTCAAGTGCTGTCATGGGCGAACACCCAGACCGCAAAATTGCACTCATCACAGGTCTCAACTTGCCAATGCTGATTCAAGCCTACACAGAGCGTATGATGGACGCTTCTGCCGGGGTTGAAAAAGTTGTGGCAAACATCATGAAAGAAGCTAAGCAGGGCGTGCGCGTTCTACCAGAAAAGCTTCAACCAATAGAAGAAGGTGCAGCCGCACCTGTTGCAGTAGCACAAGGTGCAATCCCCGAAGGTACTGTTCTCGGTGACGGTAAGATTAAAATTAATCTTGTCCGTATTGACACTCGTTTGCTTCACGGACAAGTTGCAACTGCTTGGACACCTGATTCAAAAGCTGACCGCGTTATCGTCGTTTCTGACAATGTCGCTAAAGACACAATGCGTCGCACTTTAATCGAACAAGCAGCTCCTCCAGGAGTACATGCAAACGTTGTTCCAATCCAAAAATTCATTGAAGTAACAAAAGACCCTCGCTTTGGCGAAACACATGCTTTCTTACTCTTTGAAACACCAGAAGATGCTTTAGCCATCGTTGAAGCATGCCCTGGTCTTATCACAAGCATCAATGTCGGTTCTATGGCACATTCCACAGGCAAGACAATGCTTAACAGCGTTCTTTCTGTCAATCAGGAAGATGTCTCTGCTTTTGAAAAAATGCGTGATTTGGGCGTAACGTTTGACGTTCGTAAAGTTCCAAATGATTCTAAATCTGACTTGTTCGCTTTGATTCAAAAAGCAAACGTTAAATAATAAAGGAGAAATAATAAAATGAGTGCTATTTCAGTCATTTTGGTCGTTCTCGTTGCCTTTCTTGCTGGCCTCGAAGGTATCTTGGACCAATGGCAATTCCACCAACCTATTATCGCCTGCTCATTGATTGGTCTTGTGACTGGTCATTTGACTGCCGGTATTATTCTTGGTGCTACTGTACAAATGGTTGCCCTCGGCTGGGCTAACATCGGTGCCGCTGTTGCACCTGACGCAGCCCTTGCTTCTGTCGCTTCTGCTATCCTGATGGTTCAAGGTGGCAAATTTGACCTTCAAACGATTACAGGTACAATCATGCCTGCTGCTATCTTGCTTGCAACCGCAGGTCTTGTACTTACAACGCTTGTTCGTTTCATTTCCGTTGGTTTGATTCACGTTGCTGATGGTTTTGCAGAAAAAGGGTCTTATTCAGGTGTTTCCATGATTCACCTCTTTGCGCTCCTTCTTCAAGGTCTGCGTATCGCTATCCCTGCTGCAATTATCCTTGCAGTTCCTGCTGCAACGGTTCAAAACGCACTTGCTTCAATACCTGACTGGTTGTCACAAGGTCTTGCCGTTGGTGGTGGTATGGTCGTTGTTGTTGGTTATGCAATGGTTATCAACATTATGGCAACTGCTGAACTATGGCCATTCTTCTTCCTTGGTTTCGTTCTTGCACCACTTTCATCAATCACTTTGATTGGTATGGGTATTCTTGGTGTTGTCTTCGCTTTGATTTACCTCGCACTTTCTGAAAAGGGCGGCTCTGCTGGAGCAGCTTCAGGAAGCGGTGACCCAATCGGCGATATTTTGAACGATTATTGATTAGGAAAGGAGAGAATAATTTATCATGGAAAATTCAAATAAAAAGTTCAGCCTTTCTAAAAGCGAACGTATTAATGTCGTATGGCGTTCAATGTTCCTCCAAGGTTCTTGGAACTATGAACGTATGCAAAACTTGGGATTCCTCTACGCTATCCTTCCTGCATTGAGAAAATTCTATCCAGCTGGTTCAGAAGAAGCAAAAGCTGCCCTGAAACGTCACATGGAATTCTTCAATACTCACCCTTATCCTGCTGCTCCTATCATCGGTGTAACGCTTGCCCTTGAAGAAGAAAAAGCAAATGGTATCGAAGTTGATGATGCTGCCATCCAAGGTGTCAAAGTCGGTATGATGGGTCCTCTCGCTGGTGTCGGCGACCCTGTCTTCTGGTTTACTGTACGTCCTATCTTTGGTGCTATCGCCGCTTCTCTTGCTGCTGGTGGTTCTGTTGCTGGTCCTTTGTTCTTCTTCTTTGCATGGAACATCGTGCGTATTGCCTTTTTGTACTACACTCAAGAGTTGGGTTACAAACAAGGTACTGCAATTACATCTGACTTGGGCGGCGGACTCCTTCAAAAATTAACTAAGGGTGCTTCTATCCTTGGTATGTTCATTCTTGGTGTCTTGATTCAACGTTGGGTAAGTATTAACTTTACTGGTGTCCATGCAATGCTTCCAAAACAACCTATCGCTGATGGCGGTTATGTTGGTCAATGGATTTCAAATGCACACAACATCGGTACTGCAGCTAGTCCAATTTGGGCAGGTACAGATACTTCACAAATCGTAGCCGCTGGTACTTCTGGCGCTCACTACGTGACACTTGCTAATCTCGGCAGCAATATCCATCTTGATGGTTCTACATTGTCTAACATTCTTGGTCAGTTTAACGGCTTGGCTGCTACTGCTGGTAATGCTGGTGGTCTCAATGCTTATGCACAAAAATCACTTTCTGATGTATTTAACTCATTGATTCCTGGATTTGTGGCTCTCCTCTTGACTTTCCTTGTTCTCTGGATTCTCCGTAAATGGAAAAACCGTAATGCTCCACTTGTTATCATTATTGGTTTGTTCGTCTTCGGTATCTTACTTCACGTTGTAGGTCTTGCCTAAGTTGAGCTCCTTAGTGAAAGTCGTCTTCGGACGGCTTTTATTATATGTGACATTGAGAAAAAAGTGTGTTTGTGATATACTTGTGAAAGTAATTTGTTAATGAATGGAGTGAAAAAGTGGTTCAATCACTGAATACTAAGGTAGATTATACGGGCAAAGCTATTTTCTATCTGGGCTTTGCACAGTATGGGGATATTATGATTGGGGACAAGGCATTTGAATTTTTTGATGAACGTTCAGCTGAGCGAAATTCACAATTTCCTTGGCCTTCAATTTTGCGAGTTGAAGGAACGGTAAGCCGAGGGAAAAATCCGCATGTGGGAAAAGATTTTGCAATCGTGTTGAGGAACGGCAAAAAAGTTCGTTTCAGCAGTCACGAAACAGGTAAGGTTTTAAAACTGATGCGCGAATATTTAGGTAACGAAAAAGTCGTCAAAGCTCCTAATTTCTTTACGGCGATTAAAACCTTGCGTCTCCGTAATTTCACCAATATCTTTCGTAAAAACAAAAAATAATCTGTAAGTTCACTTACAGATTTTTTTATTTTCTCAGGATAGATGGCGTCAGAGATTTAAGCACTTTTTTACGGTATTCCTTTCTCCCAATAAGTCGGGTAACTTTACTGAAAATGAAGCAAGAAAGCAGCGTCACTGCAAAATTAGGAAAGGCAAGATAAGTAACTAGCGAGAGCAACATGACCACAATATCAATGCCAAACAGCACTCTATCAATTGGAAAACGCCACTGATTTTCCATAACCCTACTTAAAAGAAGCGAGCCGCCGAATGTTCCTTCAGAAATGACAACAAGCCCTGCACCAATTCCCGATAATATACCATCAAAGATTCCTGCCCAAATCATTTGATTAAAAGTAAAACCGTGAACTCCTAACGCTTCAAAAATGAGCATCCAAATACTCATTGCAGCGGCTCCAGGCAAACTTAACAAAAGCTCACGACGCGTTAATAGTCTCCATCCGAAAAGAAACAGAGGAACGTTCACAACAAAAAACGTGAGTGCAGGATTGATATTAAAAACAAAATTGACAAAGACAGAAAATCCAGCAATCCCATTACTGGCAAGCGCATTGGGAATAACAAATAAACGAACAGAAAGAATATAAAATCCGACCCCAAGAATGAGAATAAGCAGGTCTTTGATAAATTTGGCATCAATTTTTACACCGATAATTTGCATGAGGACTCCTTTTTGTAATCGTTTTTATGTTATAATAGTAAAAAATAAGCAGATAGGAATTTTGGAAAAATGACTAAAACTCTGAATACACAAATTAATTTGGAAGCAAAAGCTGCCATTTTTACTGGTGCAATGGTTGAGGGAACGATTTTATTGGGAGATTTGGGGGTTGAATTCCACTATAAAAATCCGCGTATGGGGAAAGATTTGTTCTATCCGTGGAATCAGATTCGCCAAGCCGTTGCGAGTGTCTCACCTTTAGGTAAAATCGGGCAGCAGTTTTCACTTGTGATTACCGCCCAGAATGATGTCCACTTTGTTGCTAAAAATTCTGGTGCGATTTTAAAAGAAATTTCTGAGCATATTGGTAAAGAAAATGTTGTACGTTCTAAAAGTTTATTAGACCTTTTCACACGTCCTTTCAAGAACTGAGTATACGCTCGCTCAACTGAAAATATTGACTTTAGAAAGTATTTTTTGTCTATAAGTTTTTCTCCCGATAAAACGGGTTACCTTACTGAAAATGAAACACGAAAGCAGTGTAACAGCAAAATTCGGCAAGGCAAGGTAGGTTAAAAGTGACAGCAGCATGACAATAAGGTCAATCACAAATAGAGCACGGTCAATCGGCATTTTTGTGTGCTTTTCCATAATCCGACTGAACATAAGTGAGCCGCCAATGGTACCTCTGGAAACAACTGCCAAACCAACGCCTAAGCCTGAGAGAATCCCATCGCTAATCCCCGCGAAAATCAAGTGATTGTACACAATACCTGGAATCGCTAATGACTCAAAAAGCATGAGCCAAAGCGTCATTGCACTTGCCCCAGCGATACTCAAAAGAAGTTCTCGGCGACCGAGAAATTTAGCTCCAAAAATGAAAAGAGGAATGTTTACAGCAACAACTGTGAGTGCTGGACTGATATTGAACACGAAATTCATGAAAACAGATAAGCCGGCTATTCCATTACTCGCAAGCGCATTGGGAATGACAAAAACTTTAACGGAAAGCGCATATAATCCGACACCTAAAAGGAGAATGAGAAGGTCAATAAAAAATCGTTGGTCTAGTCTTACTTTAAAAAGTGCCATTTTACTCGCTTTCTACTTTTTTATCTTGAAATAAGCTCGAAAATTATGGTTTTTCGAGTTTTCTTTGATTTGACGAAGTTGTCAAAAATTTTTTCTAAAATTTTACTTATAATATTATGATAACATTTTAATGATAAATTTCTAAATGATATGGAAAAATCTTTGACAAGAAGCTGCCGACATGATAAAATATTGCTAGAAGCTGGTCTTGTTTTAGTTTTTTAGAGAGTTTGTGGTTGGTGAAAACAGGCAAAATAGACAATGACTTTCTACTTCTTTGATTATTTTTTCGTGAAAACGAAGACGTGAAACTCGCGTTATGAGTACTAGAGTTCTGTTTTGTTTTTGACAGTTTGGTCAAGCAACAGAAAATTTAGGTGGAACCGTGCTTATGCGCCCTAATTCTTTACGGAGAATTAGGGCTTTTTATTTATATTTGGAGGAAAAAAATGCTAGACATTAAAAAAATTCGCTCAGACTTTGATTCTGTAGCTGAAAAATTGGCAACACGTGGTGTGGCGAAAGAAAAGTTGGAAGAACTTCACACCCTTGACATCAAACGCCGCGAATTGATTGTGAAATCTGAAGAATTGAAAGCGCGCCGAAATGCCGTTTCTGACGAAATCGCTCAAGTAAAACGTGCCAAAGGTGATGCTTCAGCTCAAATTGCAGCGATGCAAAAAGTTTCAGCCGAAGTCAAAGAAATCGACGCTGAGCTTGCTGAGATTGAAACTCAGTTGAACAATATTATCGTCATGCTGCCCAATATCCCTAATCCGCTTGACCCTATCGGACCTGATGAGGAAAGCAACGAGGAACAGCGGCGTTGGGGAGAAACTCCTAAATTCGATTTTGAGCCAAAAGCACATTGGGATTTAGGCGAGGACCTTGATATTCTTGACTGGGAACGCGGTGGCAAAGTGACTGGTTCGCGCTTCCTCTTTTACAAGGGAGCAGGTGCACGTTTATAGCGCGCTGTTTATAATTTCATGCTTGATGAACATGCTAAAGAAGGCTATACTGAGATGTGCGTGCCTTACATGGTCAATCAAGAATCAATGTTCGGTACAGGTCAATATCCTAAATTCAAAGAAGATACGTTTGAAGTGAAAGATGAACGTGGTTTTGTTCTTATTCCAACGGCTGAAGTTCCATTGACAAATTATTATCGTGGTGAAATTTTGGACGGTGCCGAACTTCCGATTTCATTTACCGCAATGTCGCCAAGTTTCCGCTCTGAAGCTGGCTCTGCTGGTCGCGATACACGCGGCTTAATTCGTCTTCATCAATTCCACAAAGTTGAAATGGTAAAATTTGCCAAACCTGAGCAATCTTATGACGAACTTGAAAAAATGACAGCAAACGCTGAAAATATTCTTCAGAAATTAGGACTTGCTTATCGGGTTATCCGCTTGAGTACGGGCGATATGGGCTTCTCTGCAGCAATGACTTATGACCTTGAGGTTTGGATTCCGGCGCAAAATACTTATCGTGAAATTTCTTCTTGCTCAAACTGTGAAGATTTTCAAGCTCGTCGTGCTCAAATTCGTTATCGTGATGAAGACGGCAAAGTTCAGTTGTTGCACACGTTGAATGGTTCTGGACTAGCAGTTGGACGCACTGTTGCTGCTATCTTAGAAAATTATCAAAATGCAGACGGCTCTGTAACGATTCCTGAGGTGCTACGTCCATACATGAACGGTCTTGAAGTGATTAAATAAGGAGTCAGTTTTATGCCAAATGGACGAATTACTGCCTTTTCCGATGGTGTTATTGCCATTCTGATTACAATCATGGTCTTGGATTTGAAAACGCCGCTCGGTTCTTCTTGGCATGATTTATGGAACATGAAGTTCAATTTTCTGATTTATCTTGTGAGTTTTGTTGTGATTGCGATTTACTGGAATAACCATCATCATGTGTTTCATTTGGTTACCGCAGTCACGGGAAAGATTTTATGGTGTAACATGGCGCTATTGCTCACCCTGAGCTTTCTTCCTTTTTCAACAGCTTGGATAGCACGCTTCCCCATGCAAAATGCGCCAGAAATCGTTTTCGGAGTTAATACTTTGCTTGTTGATTTGGCCTTTGATTTTCTAACCATTGAAATTTTCAAACAACAAAAACTTTTCACACGTTTTCGCGATGCAAAATGGTCTTGGAAAGTCATCTGGTCTATCGTATTTGTATTGCTCGGAATCTTCATTACGGCATTGACGCATCTGAATTTTGTTACAATGATTGCGGTTATTGTTAGCCTCGCGCCTTGGACTATCCCTGATAAACAAATTGAACAGAATTTAAATGTTTAAAAAAAGAATTTGACTAACCAGTCAAATTCTTTTTTACTTAAAGTTCAACAATATTTCCCGAATTAAGATAAACAATCCATTCGCAAAGGTTAACTGCATAGCCTACAATACGCTCAAGATACACCAGCGTAAGCAAGTATTCTTTACCTGTCGTAATTGTTTCACTGTTTTCACGCATTGCACCAAGAATCTTTTCTTCGATTTCTCGATTCATTTCTTTTACAGTCTGCTGTTGCGTTGCAATTTCACGCGCACGTACATCATCACCTTGAATGTAAGCATTGAGCGAAGCATCAACGATTGATTTTACTTTTTCGCCAAGCAGAGAAATATCCTCCTCAGCTTCGTGAATCCGTTCTTCGCCTTTCAACGAAATCGTTGCCTTGGCAATAGAAGCCACGTGGTCGCCCATACGCTCAAGGTCACTACTTGCCTTCAATACCGTGATAATCGTCCTTAAATCGCCTGATACAGGCTGCTGGAGGGCAATCATCTCAAGAGATTGCGTTTCAAGATTCTTTTCTTGCTCATTGATTCCGTGGTCGCCTGCGATAACCTCTTCTGCAAGGTCACGGTCGTGACTGACAAATGCGCGAACAGCTTTATTGAGTTGCGCAGAAACCTGCGTTCCCATTGAATAAAATTGATTGTGAAGTTTATTTAAGTCATCTTCAAATTGTGTACGAAGCATTTTAACTCCCTTTTTATTGTTATTTTTCATTTAAATGTGTTTCAAATTCTTGCTTTTTCCTCTATTTGTAGCTTGCATACAAGCATCATAAGCATTGGGCAACGAAAAGGAAAAATTTTTCTTTTCTTCCTGCTAAAGCAGTAGCTCAATCAGAAGCAAAATGTCTTTGAAACAGTTCTATTATTTGACAACTCTACCAAATTCTTATCCGAATTTACCTGCAACATAATCTTCGGTTTCTTTTTTCGACGGGTTGAGGAAAATATTTTTGGTTTCATTTATCTCAATCAAATCGCCGTTGAGCATAAAGGCTGTGCGGTCAGAAATTCGTGAAGCCTGCTGCATATTGTGTGTGACAATCGCAATTGAATAATTTTTCTTTAATTCGAGCAGAGTTTCCTCAACACGTCCTGAAGAAATCGGGTCAAGGGCTGAAGTTGGTTCATCAAGCAAAATCAAATCTGGATTGACCGCCAAGACACGTGCAATACAAACCCGCTGTTGTTGCCCCCCAGAAAGTCCAAGTGCTGAACTATGCAAAATATCTTTCACTTCGTCCCAAATATTCGCCGCTTTGAGCGAATTTTCGACCACTTCGTCCAATTTTGCTTTGTCTTTTACTCCCTTTAACCGCAAACCATAAATGACGTTTTCATAAATTGAAAACGGAAAAGGATTAGGCTGTTGAAAGACCATGCCGATTTCTTTGCGTAAATCAACGGTGTCAACGCTCTTATCAAAAATATTTTTACCTTTATAAATGATTTCACCTGTAATCGAAACAGTTGAAATCAAGTCATTCATGCGATTGATACAACGTAAAAGCGTTGATTTTCCGCAACCTGAAGGACCAATCAGCGCTGTAATGTCATTCTCATAGAATTCCATGTTGATATTTTGCAAAGCTTGTTTCTTGCCGTAAAACAAGTTCAAGTCTTTGACTGTTAAAATTGATGTTTTTTCCATAATCACCTCAATTAAGTTCTGTCCGACAAAATCTATGAAAGTAAATAAATTTTGAGACTTGCTTGTGACAAGAGCCTCAAATTTCCCAACTTTCTACAATTTTACCAGACATCCTTCACATCTTACCTTATCCAAAATGCCCCGAAACATAATCTTCAGTCGCTTTCAATGTTGGTTGCGTGAAAATCTTGCTTGTTTCATCGTATTCAATCAGGTCGCCTGAATAATAGAAAGCTGTATAATCACTCGCACGTGAAGCCTCAGCCATGTTGTGCGTAACGATGATAATCGTATAATCTTTCTTCAAATCAGCCATTGTTTCTTCAATTTGCATCGTTGAAATCGGGTCAAGTGCCGATGCAGGCTCATCCATAAGAATAATATCAGGCTTTACCGATAAAGCACGCGCAATACAAAGCCGTTGTGCCTGTCCACCCGACATAGCAAGTGCTGATTTGTTCAAATCATCTTTAACTTGTTCCCACAAAGCGGCCTGTTTAAGTGAGGTCTCGACAATTTCATCAAGTTTTTTCTTGTCCATTACTCCTTCTCTACGATGCACGAATGCAATGTTTTCATAAATTGATTTTGGAAACGGATTCGGACGCTGGAAAACCATGCCGATTTGCTTACGCACTTCGTAAACATTAACTTTTGTATCATTAATGTTTACTCCTTCATACATGATTTCGCCCGTCACACGCGCACCGTCAATCGTATCATTCATACGGTTAAGCGCACGCAGATAAGTTGATTTCCCAGAACCGGAAGGACCAATCAGCGCTGTAATTTTGTTCTTAGGAAACTGCATTGTCACGCCGTGAATAGCCTCTTTTGTGTTATTATAGAATACCCGCAAATCATTTGTCGATAGTGCAATATTCTCGTCAAACGTCATAATGTGACGCTGACTCCAATCATAAATTGTTGCCATATATTTTTCCTTTTTTAGGGCACCTCTAAAAACCGCTAATTTAGCCAAATTCGGAATTTCTGAGTTTTTAGGAGTGGTCTTTTACTCTTAAGATTAGCTACCTGAAGTCAATTTCTTATGGATTCGATTGCCTAAGAAACGAGCGCCAAGATTGAAAAGTAGAACGAAAATAATCAATACGGCAGCTGCTCCTGCAGAGATTTGTGAAGCAGTCGCAACTGTTCCTTCTGTATTAAGCGCCCAGATGTGAACAGCAAGTGTTTCAGCTGGACGGAAGAGTGAAAGCGGCGAAGTAATTGACATTGGATTCCAGTTTGCCCAATCAATCGGCAAATTAGTTTGACCTGCTGTATAAATGAGCGCAGCGGCTTCACCAAACACACGACCTGATGAGAGGACAACACCTGTGACAATCCCTGGTACTGCTGCTGGCAAGATGACATTTGTCGCTGTTTCCCATTTTGACAAACCAAGTGCCAATCCGCCTTCGCGCTGCATAGTTGGAATCGCCCGAAGCGATTCTTCGACATTTCGTGTCATCAGTGGAAGATTAAAGACAGTTAGAGCAAGCGCACCCGAAAGTACAGAAAATCCGAGTTGAAATTGTAAAACGAAAATCAACATACCAAACAAACCAACAACGATAGATGGAAGAGAGGACAATACTTCAATCGCTGAACGCACAGTACCCGTCAACCAATGTTTTTGATTGGCATATTCGCTAAGGTAAATACCCGCACCTAATGAAAGCGGAACAGAAATAATCAGCGTAACAATGAGAAGATAAACTGAATTGAAAAGCTGAACCTGAATTCCT
>JAJXWC010000003.1:29221-31265 GCA_021781855.1 Bacillota bacterium
AGTCAACAATACAAAAAAAACCGAAGCAAAAATCCTAACCCCAAGTCCTCCTCCAGTCAACGGATTCGAAACTTGTCCCAATAAATTTAAAGTAAAAATATAAGGAACGCCTTTTGCTAAAATATAAATCAGCAAGAAGGCGAGAATAAGAACAATAATGCCTGAAAGGACGTAGAGAACGCCTGTGGCAAATTTATCTGAGCTTTTAGCGTTCATTATTTGAGACTTCCTTTCTTAGCGATTGCCCGCATGGCAAGATTAAAGATAAGTGACATAATCAAGAGGAGCAAGGCAAGCGACCAAAGTGCATTAAGCTGAATGCCTGGTGTCGCATTAGGGATTCCTGATGTCAAAATAGAAGTCAATGTTGACGCTGGAGAAACCAAATCTTTCGGCATCGTAACAGCATTCCCGACAACCATTTGGATAGCAAGAGCCTCACCAAATGCACGCGCCATACCGAAGATGACAGCGGTCAAAATTCCCGGTGCAGCAGCTCGAAGCAAAACCCGCCAAATTGTTTGCCAACGTGTTGCTCCAAGCCCAAGTGAAGCCTCACGATAGTGCGCAGGAACAGCCTTGAGAGCATCAACAGTCATCGAAGTTACCGTTGGTAAAATCATAACAAATAATACAAATACACCTGAAAGCAGCCCGAGCCCTGTTCCGCCAAATGCATGACGAATAATTGGAACAACAACCGTCAAACCGATAAAGCCATAAACAACTGAAGGAATACCAACAAGCAGTTCAATAACTGGCTGCAGAACTTTTGAGCCATATTTGGGTGAAATTTCCGTCATATAAATTCCTGCACCAATCGCAAAAGGTGTAGCGACTAAGGCTGACAAAATCGTTACAATCAGAGAACCCGAAAACATAGGCAAAGCACCAACTGCAGGTTTTCCATCAGGACCTATATTACCGGGCGACCAATTTGTTCCAAACAAGAAGTCAAATGGATTGACCTTGTTAACGAAAAATGTTGAAAGTCCTTTTTCAGCAACAAAGACTAGAATTGAACCAACAACAAAGACAATCAGTGCAATACACAAGAAAGTCAGTGTTCTGCCGAATTTTTCTAGTCGTGAATTTTTATTGCTTGAAAGCAATTTTTCTTTGATTTTTGAATTTTCCATATGTACCTAATTCATTTTTTGTGTTTTGACCAGATGGTCAAATGGATTCATTTAACTTCAGATACATTTCCCTTAGCATCACGGTCAACTTTCATGTTTGAAATTGGAATGTAGCCGAGTTTTATAAGGGTTGAAGTATCATTTTTCACATAATCAATAAATTTATTTTCCGTTTTATTGTCATGAGAATTGTTTGTATACATGTGTTCATATGACCAGATTTTCCACTTGTTTGTTGTAACATTGGCATCATTCGGTTGAACACTATTAATTTGTAAAGGCTTGACGCCTGATTTATTCATGTAAGAGAAAGCAACATAACTAATTGCACCTGGTGTCTGACCGACAAGTTGGACAACCGAACCTGAAGCATCCTGTGTCGGTCCATTGATTTCAGTTGCACCATTTAAGCCGTATTTGTCAAAATTGACGCGCGTACCCGAACCTGCGGTTCGTCCAATGACGGTAATTTTCTGGTCGGGTCCCTCAACTTGATTCCAATTTTTGATTTTTCCTGTGAAAATATCCGTTAGCTGTTCATTGGTCAAATTTGACACATTGAGTTTAGCATTGACAACCGGAGCAAAACCGATAACCGCAACTTTATTATCCGTAATTTTTGTGGTATCAATTCCCGTTTTTTCTTCAGCAAAAATATCCGAGTTTCCAATCTGAAAAGAGCCAGCAGCAACTTGAGCGAGTCCAACACCTGAACCGCCGCCTTGCACCATGATAATGTCCTCACGATTGGCTTTCATGTAATCTAACGAAGCTTGTTCCACAAGAGGTTGCAACGCAGTCGAACCACCAGCCGTTACTTGCTTGTTTCCAGAGCCGCAAGCGGACAACAAAAACAAGCTCGAAGCCGCTGTAAGAGCGAATAAAATTTTCTTTTCCTTGTTTTT
>JAJXWC010000125.1 GCA_021781855.1 Bacillota bacterium
ATAACCATTGTTGCCCCAAAACGAATGGACTTTGCGATATCACCATGTGTACGGATACCTCCATCTGCAATAATCGGTTTGCTTGCCGCCTTGGCACACCACCGTACTGCTGCAAGTTGCCAACCGCCTGTTCCAAAACCTGTTTTGACTTTGGTAATGCAGACTTTTCCAGGCCCAATGCCGACTTTTGTCGCATCAGCACCTGCATTCTCCAATTCTCGAACAGCTTCTGGCGTCCCAACATTTCCTGCGATAACAAAAACTTGCGGCATCAGACGCTTAATAAGCTGAATCATATCAATGACACTGTTTGCATGTCCATGAGCAATATCAATCGTAATAAATTCAGGAATAATTGCTTTTTCAGACAGCTCTCGAACAAAAGCGTGTTCATCTTTTTTCACACCAACCGAGATTGACGCAATCAGGCCTTTTTCATGCATTTTTTGAATGAAAGCAACTCTATTTTCTGCTTCAAAACGATGCATAATGTAAAAATAACCTTCTTTTGCTAACATTTCAGCAATTGAATCATCAATAATTGTCTGCATATTTGCTGGTACAACGGGAATTTTAAAAGTATATTTCCCCAGTTTTACTGACGTATCCGCTTCAGAGCGGCTGTCAATTACGCATTTATTCGGGATAAGCTGAATGTCTTCATAGTCAAAAACTGAATTTAAACTGTTCATTTAAAATGCTCCATCAATTTATTACAGAAAGACCGACCAAGCCCAGCGGGCTTCGCTAGTTTGGCGATAAATTATCTTCTGCTCCCAAACCTTCCTTACTTACTTATTTTATCGCATTTTTTAGTAAAAAATAGAAAAATTCTGCAAAAAAATGCAGAATTCATTCATATTGTTCGGAAATAGCTTAGCTTTATCTTTTATTTAATTTTTTTATCCGTGAATAGCCTTTTTGATAAAGTAAAAAGAAAATCAACTCATAAACAATGACAAAAACAAGAAAAGTATGCATAAAATATTGCTCAGGTAAGACATTAATAATTGGGTCAACAACTGGATTAAAAATCCAAGTGTTATCTCGAAAAAGTACTTCGTGAAAATAAATGAAAAAATTATCAAAGCCGATAAGCACCGCAATAATACCGAGTGCTAACGGAAAAATCATGACAATCCGCAAGCCGTTATGAAAAACGATGCGCAAATTTTCCTTAATAAAAATAACAAAGGCAGGAATAAGCACGATTGTCAATACTAGTGCTAACATGAACAGATTTTTTACTTCTGAAAAATGTTTCAAACCACTTGCTGATGATGGAAAATCAGGCATATTCAGGTGGGCAATAAATGGATTAAGCAAATAATCCATGAGAACTAAGAAATTATGCCAAAGGGTTTGAGCGCTCATTTGCGCTACATTTGCCAACTGGTACCATTGAATTTCCAATCCAAAAAGCGGAATGGCAAGCAATACAGTTGCCGTTACCGAGATGGCGATAACCCAGAGTATTGTTAAGCTAAAGATAATTTTGTCGCGCATTTTTACTTTTTCTTTCTTCAACCAAGCAAGTGCTTACCTTCTCCGCTCTTTACATATAGCGGAATAAGGAGCACCTTCTCATTTCACTGCGCTGTCCATCTTCGTTAAGATAAGAAGAACGGCAAGTTTTGCTTTTCTGAGACAGCGTACAATCAGATATCGGTAAGGAGAAAATTCCTTACCAACGAAGCGACTCTTCAAATTCTTGACGGAATTATCAAATCAGATTTCCCATTTGTCAAGACTGTCAAGCACATACGTAGGCGCTACTGGAAGCTTGGGAACTTCTTCTGCTTTTGTAAATCCTGTAGTGACTAGCAATGCGTCAATTCCGTTGTCCAAGCCCGTGCGGATATCTGTCAAATAATTATCTCCTACCATAAGTAATTCTTCTTTCGGCAAGCCGATTTTTTCAACTGCTTTATCCGCGATAATTGCTTCAGGTTTACCGATATAAGTTGCTTTGATTCGTGTTGCAGCCTCAAGCAGAGCAACAACTGAACCTGCTCCCGGCAAAAGCCCGCGCTCACTTGGCAAATTCAAATCAGGATTTGTGCCGATAAAAACGGCACCTTTTTGGATAGCAAACGTCGCCAATGCTAACATTTCATAAGTCAAATCCGTATCAAGCGCAACTACAACGTAAGCCGGATTTTCTCGTTCTTTTTTGTAGCCTGCTTCATAAATTGCTTCTTTCAACCCATCTTCACCGATGATATAGACTGTTTTTTCGAGTCCCAAATCATTCATGTAGTCAACAGTAGCAAGACTTGCTGTATAAATTGTTTCTTCGGGCGTATCAATATTGAACATCGTACGCAAGCGTTTTTGAACGACTTTGGGTGATTTGGTTGTATTATTTGTTACGAGCAAATAGGGAATTTGAGCATCTTGCAACCGATGAATGAAATTCTCACCAGCTGGAATACGGTTATTTCCCATATAAATTGTACCGTCAAGGTCAATTAAATAGCCTTTATATTTTTTCATTATTTCTTTCTATAACTTAATTAATATTTAACTTAGCAAGTGCCCGCTATCTACGCACTTTGTGCTACGAAAGATGAGAGCTTCACTCTCTCTATCCGCAACCTCAACAGTACACTGTACTGTTGAGCTGTTGAGCTATTGAACCGTCGATGCTCACTACGCCACTAAAGCAGCTAGAGTGAAATCGACAACGTAATGAAGTGGAGTTAGAGCGAATGGATAGTGTAGCGCAACGAAGATGGACAGGATGACCTGTTGTCACTTATTCTGAATAAGTCGCTTCATCCCAAATAATTTCAATTTGTGCACTACCATTATTAATATCATGGGTACTATACTGTTCTGATAACTCCGTCAAAACCACAACTTCATCACCGTAAAGCACTTCATGATTGTATTTGATATAAACCTTTAACGGTTGATGCTGCTCACGAAAATCAAAATCAAGCGTATCTGCGGCCCAATCATAATACTTTGCGTTGTTAACATGACCATTCATGTCCAAATCCGAAAAACGTACTGGATAGCTCATTTTAAGTGGATTTTTCATCTCATCAATTTTGAGGAATTTATGTGGACGAAGAATTTTACTGATTTTTTCAGATTCGTAGGGTGCAACAATTTCATCCAAAACACGCTCAATTTTGCGACTGTCTTTATCCATCAAAACCCACGTGGACTGAACTTTTACAAGTAAATTTCCTGCTGTATCTTTGAACCAAAAATTCCGATAACAAAAGAATTTATTATAACTCACAGCTTCCGTTTCAATCACAATCGCTTCACTAAAACGTGGTAATCTTTTTATTTCTAACTCGTACTCAATAACCGCCCAGAAATAATTGAATTGCTCAGCAACCCAAACATCACTTCTTCCAAGTCGCATTGATTGTTCACCTGAAATCTGCAAAGCTACAGCCAATAAACTCGACACTTTCATGTTTTTAAATCTGTCACTTTCATAAAAAGGGACATTATAATTTTCTGAATACCTAATTCCCATTTTTCCCCCTATCAAAATAATCTTATTTTACCTATCAAGTGCATGTCATATACGCACTTGTTGCTTCTTCCCTTGATACCAAAACCAAGCGCGAAGAAAGTAGTACTGTTGAGATGAACTAATTACTTTAATTTTAACAAAAAAATCCTGAGATTTCAGGGTTTTTAGATTTTTTCGCAAGCAATAGCCAAAGTCTCAATCAGTTGCTCTTCGTATGGGTCTTTCGCATGATACTCATCAATGTATTTAATTTCTTTTACTCCGGCCGCAATCACGAGCTTCAAGCAGGCTAAACAAGGAAATAAAGTCGTGTATAAAATTGCATTTTCAGGTGAAACACCATGTTTGGCCGCTTGAGCAATCGCATTTTGTTCTGCGTGAACAGTTGCCACACAATGACCGTATTTGTCCTCTGTGCAGCCGACATCAGTACAATGCGGCATTCCAGAAACTGCGCCGTTGTAGCCTGTTGACAAAAGCTGCCCACTTGGACTGACCAACAGTGCTCCAACTTGCGCATGATTGCAAGTCGAACGTTTTGCAACCACTTGGACAATTTCTTTGAAATATTCATCCTTACTTGGACGCACAAATTTTTCTACCATGATAAACTCCTTTCTATGGCTCAACCAGCGCCTGACGACAAGCAAGCTTGTCTTACAGTCACTCGCACAGCCTTCAACTTAGCAAATGCGTAAATAGCACTTGCCACTCGATTTGCCAACTTGTTGGCTTGACGAAACAGAAATAGACTTCGGCTCCTATGAACTCAATTATATCAAGATGTGAACAGGAGCGCAATGAAGACTTGAAAAATAGGAAATCTTGGGTTTTTGCGCAGCAAGGTTCCAAGATTTATCTTTTTTCCAGTCTTCAGCTCCTGTAAACTCAATTATACCAAAATTGTAGACTAATTCGTATTTTTGAATAATTTATCATATTCCGTCTGCGAGCGAAGTACACTCAAATCTACATTTCCCGAATAGCCAAAAATTTTTCCTTTATCCGTATATTGCTGCATATCATAGGGCAAAGTTGTTGTCGGCGAAACATCCCAAACACCTGTATTGCGTCCATAATCTGCCATCCAAATCGCATTAAACTTACTCGTATTGATTTTATTATCCTGGATGAACCAGTCTTGAGCATAAATTCCGATGTTTTTCACACCTAAGCTAGCAAGTTCTGCGCGGAAAGCTTCAATTCCAGCGTTCATGTCTTTCATATTTGTTACTTCTACATCAAGCCAGTAATATGTTGGATGATATGATTTTGCACGATTGTAAAAATCCTTTGCTTGCTGTTTCATTTCTTGTGTATTTTTCCCCGTCACAAATGCATAAACAGCAACTGGCACACCACGTTTTTGAAATTCACTGATATGCTGTTTATAGGCTGTATCTTCTCCATTACTCGTTGCCGAAGCATCTGCATTACCGTAATTCCCTTGTACACGAATAATCGCACCGATAACCTGTTGAGAAAGCACATTATAATCAATATTCTCAGGTTGCTGCCAACCAGATAAATCAATCACAGATTTATTCAAATTAACTGACGACTGCTGAGTCAAATTTGTGTTAACAATAATTTTTTCGCCTTGAGGTCTAAAACGAATTACGCCTAATAAGGCGACAAACACAAGAATTATTAGAGCAAAAAATAAAGCACTGGTTTTTTTTAGTTTACGTCTCATTTTCGGTTTCATTACTCATATTTTACCAAAAATTAAATAAAATTTCATCTTTTACACATCTTCCGCCAAAATGCTTTCATCATCAAGCAAAAATTCGGCAAAAACCTCATTTCCTAATTCAAATCCTTGATTCGTCATTCGAACAACTTCCCAATCATCATACAAAAGGCCACGTGAAATTAGTTCTTTTACCTGCTTGCCGTAAAGTTCAGCAAATTTTATGTTAAACTTTTTTTCAAATCCAGCAACTGAAACACCGGACTTTTTGCGTAAGCCGAGAAACATTTCTTCTTCTACTTTCTCTTTTTTGCTAAGTCTTTCCTCTTGAACCCGCTTATTTTTTCCTGCTTCAAGATAATGATGAACAGGCCCGTGATTTTTGTAGCGTACACCATCAAGATAACCGCTTGCGCCTGCACCAACCCCATAATACTCAGCATTTTCCCAGTAAGTAAGATTATGCTGACTTTCATAGCCAACTTTACCAAAATTGGAAACTTCGTAATGTTCATAGCCGTTTTCCGCAAGCCGTGCCATGATGTATTCATACATATCTGCATTCTTGTCATCATTTGGTAAATGCAACAGCCCTCGTCTTTCCCGATTCATAAAAACGGTGTGGTCTTCTAAAATCAAGCTGTAAAGCGCTACGTGAGGTAAATTAAGCGCCAAAAATTTATCAAGGTCTGCCTCTACCATTTCCATTGTCTGTCCAGGCAAAGCATAAATCAAATCAATCGTGATATTCTCAAAACCCACTGCTCGTAATTTTTCAATCGACTGATAAACTTCTGCTGGTGTGTGCGTTCGTCCGATTTTTTTAAGCAATTTTTCATCAAAAGTCTGTACACCAAGCGAGATACGATTAACTGCTGATTTTGACAGCACTTCAATCATTTCGTCAGACAAATCGCCTGGGTTTGCTTCTATTGTAAATTCTTTGAGCTGTTTCAAGTCTAAATTCTCTGTCAAAGCAGTCAGTAATTTTTTCATCTGAGAAGCCGTCAAAACCGTTGGGGTTCCACCCCCGATATACAAGGTTTTTAGTTTTTGAATATCATAAGCTCGAAATTCATCAATCAGTGCATCAATATAAGCATCAACAGGCTGACCTTCCAAAAGCACTTTTGCAAAATCACAATAGTAACAAATATGTGAGCAAAAAGGGATATGAACATAGGCTGCAGTTGGTTTTTTCATCATAAAATTAGTATAGCAAAAAAGGGCTCAAATTGCCCTTTTCTAATACTCTTTGACTTCTATTTTTAGAAAATCGCTAAAAGCTCTCTTCTCAGCTTAGCCTTGTGTCTGATTATGGTGGAAATCTTGCGCCGTATCTTCTAGTTCATTCAAAATTGCCATATCTTCTGACGAAATTGTAAAATCAAGCTGAGCATTGTCAGCAATGTGTTCGTAACTTGTTGCCTTGGGCAATG
>JAJXWC010000004.1 GCA_021781855.1 Bacillota bacterium
TTGCTGAATTTTGCGCTCCTGAAATGCCTGTTTACTTGATTTCTAAAGAGATGAAAGTCAAAGAAACATCAGTTGGTGAGTTACTACCTTATTCATTTAAGGAATTGAAGTAATTACTTCATTAGTGGACGTTCTTTCTTACTAAAGCTATCAGGTCGCTCTGTCCACTTTCATTGTGCTACACTACACCTTACGGAAATAAAAGAAAAAGGCATGTACTTGCTAAATTAAAATGAACAGATTGTTCATGTATTCCATAAATAGTGACGAGAAATATAAAGAATTTAGAGTGATTTCCGAACAATTAAAATTTAAATGTGTTCAAAATTTGTATTTTACTTGAAAAAAAAGTGAATATGGCTTAAAATAGGCTTAAGCTAAAAAGTTTAGCCAATTTAATAAAAAACATTTTGGAGGAAACCGTTTCCATGAAAAAACGCGTTTTTGCAATTAGTGCAGTAGCACTTGCTTCAGTAGCAGTCCTTGCAGGCTGTCGCTCAAACGGAGCTCACGGCTCATCCGCAGCTGGTAAAGCTAAGACAGATTTGAAAGTAGCTGTCATCACAGATACAGGTGGTATCAATGACCGTTCATTCAACCAATCTGCTTGGGAAGGTCTTCAAGCATGGGGGAAAGAGAATAATCTGACTAAAGGAAGCGGCTTTACTTACTATCAGTCAAACTCGGCTTCTGACTACACTACAAACTTTAACACAGCTACTTCAGCTGGTTATAAACTTCAATTTGGTATTGGCTACAGTCTTGAACAAGCTATTGAACAAGCAGCTAATAGCAATCCAAACACGGATTATACGATTATTGATTCGGCTCCAACTAAGCCAATCAAAAATCTCGCAGCTGCAACGTTTGCTGATGAACAATCTGCTTATCTTGCAGGTGTAGCAGCAGCAAAAGCAACAAAAACGGATAAAATCGGTTTCATCGGTGGAATGCAGGGCGATGTCATCACAGCTTTCCAAGTTGGTTTCCAACAGGGTGTAGCTTCTGTTAATCCAAAAATTAAAGTAGATGTCCAATACGCTCAAAGCTTTACTGATGCTGCGAAAGGTAAGACTATCGCTCACGCAATGTACGGTGCAGGTGAAGATGTCGTTTATCAATGTGCTGGCGGTGTAGGTACAGGTGCGTTCAATGAAGCAAAAGCTCAAAATCAATCACGCACGGAAGCAGATAAAGTATGGCTTATTGGTGTTGACCAAGACCAGAAATACCTTGGAAATTATACTTCTAAAGATGGAAAGAAATCTAACTTCGTTCTCGTTTCAACGATTAAAGAAGTCGGAAAAGTCGTTCGTGATATCTCAGATAAAACAAAAGACAACAAATTCCCTGGTGGAACAATAACAAACTATGACCTTTCAAACGGTGGTGTTGACCTCGGACTTGATAATGTAACACCTGCGATTAAATCAGCAGTTGAACAGGCAAAAGCTGACATCATTTCTGGTAAGATTAAAGTAAGTGCAACTTCATTTACTCAACCTCAATAATCAATAAATGCTAGTCTTTTCGGACTAGTTTTTATTTTGTTTAAGAGTTATTTGATACTTGAAACGCTGAGTGCTACAGTGCTAGCTACACACTTGCTAAGTTAAAAAAATATGCTATAATAAGAAAGAAATTCAAAAGCTGTATAGCTGTGCTGCTAAGGGAGAAATAGTCATGGTGAGAAGAGAAGTTCCTAATTATGTCAGAATTCACGATACCCTCAAAGAAGAGGTTGAAAAAGGCATTTGGAAAATCGGTCAGCGGTTGCCGTCAGAACGTGATTTGGCAGAACGTTTTGCTGTGAGTCGGATGACTGCGCGTCAAGCCGTGACAGCACTTGCAGAAGAAGGAATTCTTGACCGCCGTGTTGGCTCAGGAACTTACGTGGCAAGCCGCCGAGTGCGTGAAAAAATGCGAGGAACAACATCTTTTACAGACATTATTACTTCACAAGGAAAAGTGCCATCTACAGAGGTATTGAGTTACTTGAAGACGGCACCAAATGAAGTAGAATGTGAAAAGTTAAATATTTCGAAGAAAGATTTGATTATCCGTATGGAGCGAATTCGTTATGCGGATAGCGTACCAATTTGTTTTGAAGTGGCAAGTATTCCTTACAGTTTAGTTAGAAATTTTGATAAAAGAAGTATAACGAGTAATTTTTTTAAAACGTTGGTGGAACACGATTACGTGATTTCGCACAGTGAGCAAGTGGTTTCAGCCAAAAAAGCGAGTACTGAAATTGCGGAATATCTTAAAACAAGAGCAGGTTCTGCGATTTTGGGAGTAACGCAGGTTTCTTATTTATCAGACGCAACGGCATTTGAATATGTGTTGTCACAGTATGTGGGGGATAGATTTGAATTTTATTTGGAACGTTAGAGTGATTATTTTCAAGAAGATTGCAACAATCAACTTGTTTGGGTGGTTTAACAGCTCAGGATATTGTTAAGCTGAGAGCCGGTCTCTCGTCACATAACATTTGATAAATTAAAAAATTTGACCGCTTGGTCAAATTTTTTTGTTACATTTTTTGACAAATTTCGTATAAAAATGCAGGAGGGAAAAATGTACGAAATTAGAGAAAACTCATATCCAATGCAGCCGCGCGAACGTTTAGAATTTTTTGGAGCTGAAAAACTTTCCGAGCAAGAACTGCTTGCTATTTTGTTGCGAACAGGTACATCAAAATGTTCAGCGTTAGAGCTTGCAGCGATTATTTTGAAAAAATTTGAGACTTTAGAAAATTTCAGACGTTCTTCAATTTCGGAATTACGAAAAATTTCAGGAATTGGGTATGCAAAAGCTGTTGAAATCCGAGCGATGATTGAGCTTGGAAAGCGAATTCAAACAACAGAACGTAAGCGTTATGGGCGCGTTATGAGTTCTGACCAGCTTGGCAAAAGTTTGATTGATGAAATGCAGGACTTTGACCAGGAACATCTTGTGGCGATTTACCTTGACGGTCAAAACCAAATCATTGAGAAGCGGACGATTTTTATTGGTGCGGTCAATCATTCCACTGCAAATCCGCGTGAAATTTTTCATTTTGCAGTAAAAAATTTAGCTGTTAGTCTGATTATTGCTCACAATCATCCATCTGGGCGGAGCTCACCAAGTGAACCAGACCGTATTTTTACCAGCAAAATTGCTGAATCTTGTGCAATGCTAGGAATAAATTTCGTTGACCATCTTGTCGTCGGACGACAAAATTATTTTAGTTTCCGAGAAAATTATTTGATTAAACCTAAAAATGAATGAACACGTTGAAGTGATTACTTCATCATATCTGCGATATCAGGTCACCCTGTGATAAGAGGTGGGGGAATCGCAACTGCGACTGCCCACTTTAGTGGCGTAGCGAGCATCGACAGCTCAATAGCTCAATAGCTCAATAGCTCAACAGTACGATGTACTGTTGAGGTTGCGAATAGAGAGAGTGAGACTCTCATCTTTCGAGGTCGCGGATAGAGAGCAAAGCTTTCGTCTTTCGTAGCACGAAGTACGCACTTGCTAAGTTAAATAATGAAGTAGAGGATAAATTTGAAGCTTAGTGTTACGGAAATAAAAAAACGGCAGTCAGCCGTTTTTTATCTTAGCAGTGCGTGCTAAATCTCGAATTTCGCTTGACCAAGTAAGCTTATGACTCATCATTTGTCACTTGCAGCGCCCATGAAAAATAGAAGTGTTTGGAGTTCTTTTGTCAAATCAATTGACTGGACAAATACATCTTCAGGCACATAAAGTCGTACTGGAGCAAAGTTTAAAATTCCCTTGATCCCAGAGGCTACAAGCAAATCAGCGACTTGTTGGGCATCTTCTTTGCGGACAGAAACGATTGCCGTTTTAATATCCGAATTTTTAATATTTTTTTCCAAATCAGAAATATTGAAAATTGGAATTCCATCATCGGTTTTTGTGCCCACAAGTGGGTTCCCAGCAACATCATAAGCCTGTGTAATGCGCATTTTGTTGCGGTCCTGAAAACTATAATTGATTAAGGCACGTCCTAGATTTCCGACCCCGACTAAAGCAATGTGTGTCTCCTGGTCTTGCCCAAGCAAATCAGCAAAGAAATCACGCAATGCCTGAGTTTCATAACCGTAGCCACGCCGTCCAAGCTCACCGAACAAGGAAAAATCACGTCGAATAGTTGCAGCATCAACACCGATTTTTTCAGAAATAATAGTTGAATTTGTTCTCGTTACTTTCTCATCAACTAAGTTTTTAAAGAGACGATAATACTGAGGAAGTCGCTTTGCAGTGGCTTTTGGTAGATTTCTACTCATTTTTGTTTCCGTCATTTTGTTTACCTCATTTTTTATAATACAAGTACCTTGTGATTATTTTACCAAAATTTTGTGAAATACTCAAACGAAAGATTGTTAATTATCTTATAAACTTTGACTGAGCGCTTAAATTTGGAAAAATTTATGATAAAATGGAGAGAGAATGGAAAAGGAAGATTATGATTTTAATACAAGGGAATGGAATTGCACGAACTTTTGGAAGTGATGTTCTTTTTGAAAATATAAATTTTAGTTTGCAAGAGCACGGTCGTGTAGCGCTTGTCGGACGAAATGGTGCGGGAAAATCAACTTTGCTCAAAATTATTGCAGGAGTTGAAGAAGCAAGTTCTGGTACGATTTCTAAGAGTAAAGAATTGTCGCTCAATTATTTAGCGCAAGACCAGGGCTTATCGTCAGAATTAACAATTTTTGAAGAAATGCTCACCGTTTTCGCTCGACTTCGTGAAATGGAAAGTCAGCTTCGTGAGATGGAACAGCAGATGTCCGAACGCTCTGGGCAAGCACTTTCTGTACTTATGGAGCGCTATGATATGCTTTCAGAAGATTTCCGAATGCAGCACGGCTTTACATATGAGGCGGAAATTAAGTCGGTTTTGAATGGTTTTCGTTTTACGGAACTAATGTGGCAGCAGAAAATTTCTGCACTTTCAGGAGGTCAGAAAACGCGGTTAGCGCTGGCAAAAATGCTGCTTGAAAAGCCACAGCTATTGGTTTTAGATGAACCAACGAATCACTTGGATATTGAAACGCTAGCATGGCTGGAAAATTATCTCAAAAATTATGATGGTTCACTTCTACTTGTTAGTCATGACCGGTATTTTTTGGATAAAGTAGTGACTGAAACATTGGAGTTGTCGCGCGGAGAACTTACACGATTTGCGGGGAATTACAGCCGCTATATTGAATTAAAGGCCGAAAAAATTACATTAGAGCAAAAAGAATTTGACAAGCAGCAAAAAGAGATTGCAAAGCTAGAGGACTATGTAGCACGAAATCTGGTGCGGGCATCGACCACAAAAATGGCTCAGTCCCGCCGCAAACAGCTCGAAAAAATGGAGCGTCTGGACACACCGAAATCCGCAGAAAAAGCAGCAAATATTGGCTTTAGCCCCGAAAAAACATCAGGAAATATCGTATTGACAGTAACAGATGCTGCTGTTGGTTATGACGGAAAAATTTTGAGTCAGCCGATTAATATTGATGAACGAAAAGGTGATGCGATTGCGATTGTCGGACCTAACGGGATTGGTAAAACGACATTGATTAAGTCAGTTATTGGGCAAATTCCATTTTTGACAGGTTCGTCAAAACTAGGAGCAAATGTTTCAGTAGGTTACTACGACCAGGAACAAGGAAGGTTGACGCCGTCAAATAGTGTTTTGGATGAGATTTGGAACGAACATTCCCTCTTGCCTGAAGTTGAGATAAGGAATTTGCTGGGGAGCTTTTTATTCAGCGGCGAAGATGTAAAAAAGACGGTTGGTATGCTTTCTGGCGGTGAAAAAGCGCGTTTATTGCTTGCGAAATTGGCATTAAATCATGATAATTTTCTTGTGTTGGATGAGCCAACGAATCATTTGGATATTGATAGCCGTGAAGCGCTTGAAAATAGTTTGATTGATTTTGAAGGTACAATTTTGTTTGTTAGCCATGACCGTTATTTTATCAATCGTGTGGCAACGAAAGTGCTAGAAATTTCCTCTTCTGGTAGCAAAGAATACTTGGGGGATTATGATTATTATTTGGAAAAAAAGGAGCAAGAGACACTTTTAGAAACTGAAGATTCTGATATTGTTGCTGTTGAAAGTACAGGCCAATTAGATTTTGCAGCGCAAAAAGAAGCTCAAAAAGTCCGGCGGAAATTAGAACGCGAAATTAGCAATTTAGAAAATGTCTTGGATAAAATTGATACAGCTATCACAAACTTGACTTCACAAATGCACGAACTTATTGATGACTTTGTGAAATTGGGAGAATTACAAGTTGAAATTAGTCAGCTAGAGGCAGAAAAAGAAGAAAATGAATTAAATTTGCTGGAACGACTGGAAGAACTAGAGCAATTATGATAATTAAGACTGTTTTGTGCTATCTACACCCTTTATTTATAGTCGCAAGATAGTGTAACTGCAGTTCATCTCTAATTCGCCTATAAAAGATTAGTGATGAACCATAAAGGTTACTTCTAAAAAATTTACAAATTGATAAAAAAGCGATAAAATGGAGTAAACGATTACAAAATTGGAGGATTTATGGATAATCAAGGAAAAGCAAACACGCACGTCGGGCTATTGGTCTTGACGCTTGTTTTGTACAACATTATTGGCTTTTGGATTGTTACAGTCCTACTAGGAGTCATTTTAAATGGAATTTTGAGAATAGCAATGGAGTCAAGTGTTGGATTTGGCATGTTGCTTGCTTTGCTTGTAAATATTCCAATCGTGCTTATTTGGCGTAAAATGACCAAGGAAGCGCGACAAATAAAGAAAATGCAAAAGAACGGCACTTACAATACAACTGCCGGACAAAAATTTAGCGGAAATGTCACGCCAACTCAGCAAAAAACAACACAAAATATTGACCCGCAATCTATTCAAGGACGAATTCTATCTTATGCGCCTGAGATTTATGATGATGTGAAGCGCAGTATTGATTTCAATCGTCGTATCATTGAGTTCTTAAACAATTCGGCTTTGGCAAATAAACAGGAACTTTTGGCAACGCAGAATGTTAATTTTGACCGTTATAAATCAATCGTTGAAGGCTATCTGACAATGAAAAAAGCACCTGATGATTTCGCCAATTTAGCAGATAAATTGACAGAAGCAAAACAGACGATTTCAACTTATGATGATTATTTAGAAGAGCTGTACACAAAGTATAACAACGATAATTTGCATGATTTTGAAGTTTCAATTCGTTTGATGAAAGAAAACACGGGAGCAAAGGGAGAATAAAATGGCAGACCAATTTGACATTGACAATATTATCAGCGGAGCAATCGCGGAGTCACCAACACCAGTTGCTACACCAACACCAGAAACACTTACTGCGGCAGTGACAAACAGACCTGTATCAGTTGTATCAGCACTTGCTGAGCCGAAACCAGTTATCTTTTTAAAGACTTTGCCTACAGAAACACAGGATAAAATCAAAGCACAGACGCCTGCTCTGGTTGAAAAATTTGTCGGTGATGAAAATTATTTACTGACATTCGGTACAACGGCAGTTGAAAATGTCAATCAGCTTGTAAATAAGATTTTGGAAGAACAAAAACACATTGTCATTCCTGAAATTGATGACATGTTGCGTAATGCAAACCGTGAATTGACAGGCTTCTCAACGAAATACAATACTGTTGACAAGGCTTCATTGGAGCAAAAAGAAGGATTTTTTGCAAAACTTTTCAAATCAGGTCAATCCAAACTCAACGATTTGTATTTTGATTCAAAAAATATTGAAGAAAAAATGGACAAATTGGCAGCAGATATTGTCAAACAAGAGGATGTTTTGTCGCGTAATATCGTGTCTGGGCAGATGTTAATTGACGAAAATACAAAATCAATTGAGCCGTTGATTGGCGTGATTGCGTTGATTGAGTCGAGCGATATGGAAGCTGGAAGTCAGGCGGCAGCCTTGCAGACTCAACTTGCTGCAGCACAGCCGAATTCACCAGAATATAATGAAATTCAAAACAAATTGTCACGAGTGGCAGAGGTTATGGATAGGCTTGAACAGCGTCATACGGAGTTTGTCAGCCGGCTTTACGTGGCTTGGGCAAACAGTCCGCAGTTGCGAAATTTGATTAAGATTTCGAGTGATTTGAAATCAAAACTATCACTCATTCGTTTGAACACGATTCCAACAATGAAACTGACAATTGCTCAGCTCGGATTTTTGCAACAGCTAAAAACAACCAGTAAAATTGCAAGCACGGTTGATGAAGCAAATAATAATGCCCTGCAAATGCTCGCAGCAACAGCAAAAGAAACGATTCCAGAAGTAGAGAGACAAGTGCAGAATCCGTCAATTACGGTTGATTCGATTGTGAAAATTGCCGATTCGATTGTGGCGCAAAATCAGGGATTGATTGAAGCGATTCAGGAAGGGCGTAAAAATCGTCAGGCTGTGGAAGCCAGCATCATTCAGAGCGCACAGACGATTGCTGACAGTACAAAATTGCGGGATGCAAAGATTATTGAGGGAATTACTCAAAATGCACAGACTGCTTTGGAAACGGCTGGAACAACAGAAGAAAATGCAAATTAAGACTTGCAAAATTGTCTAATCTTTGTTAAACTGTTTCTAAGAAAACTTTTAAACGAGTCCAGAGAGGCTAGCAAAGTTGAAATCAGGAAAAAATTTTTCGTTTGTTGGACGGAAAGATTTTTGAAAAGAATGATACTTGCTAGATTTTGGCAAGTATTTTTTGTTTGAATCAAGCTGGCTTCTCTGAATGTGGTGAAAAAGTAAAGATGAAGCAGAGGCTAAATTCGAAGATTGCCATTCCGACTAGCTGCTTTAGCAGTGTAGCGAGGATGGTTAAGGTTGCGGATAGAGTAAACGAAATTTACGTCTTTCGTAACGAAGTGTGTAGATAGCACGCTCTGCTGAGATAAATTAGTCTAAGCAATGCTATTTCTTTATGCAAGGCCTATTTTCACGCTTTCACTGTCGCCGATTTCATGGCTTGTTTAAAAAGGAAGGCTGTGTGTGCTCGAAAGACAAGCAAGCTTGTCATCAAGTGCTTACTGAGCCGTAGAAGGAGAAAAAATGTCATTATCACTATCGAAAAAAATTGCATCGGATTTGTTAAAAATTAAAGCTGTTAGTTTGTCACCGAGTGCACCATTTACGTGGGCAAGCGGAATTCAGTCACCGATTTATACAGACAATCGTGTAACCTTGGCTTACCCTGAAGTTCGCACCCAGATTGAAACAGGATTTGCAGAATTGATTGAGCGTGTGTTTCCTGAAGTTGAAGTCATTGCAGGAACAGCGACAGCAGGAATTCCACATGGAGCAATTATTGCGGACTATCTGCAGCTGCCGTTTGCTTATATTCGCAGTAAACCTAAAGACCACGGGGCTGGCAATCAGGTAGAAGGGCGTATTTCTGCTGGTCAAAAAATGGTAGTAGTGGAAGATTTGATTTCGACAGGTGGGAGTGTATTGGAAGCTGTAAAAGCGGCAGAGCGTGAGGGAGCAGAGGTGCTTGGTGTTGTCGCAATTTTCACTTATGAACTTGAAAAAGCAGCGAATAAATTTGCTGAAGATGGTGTGAAATTATTCACATTGACTTCATATTCTGAGCTGATTGAAATTGCAAAGGAAACAGGATATGTCTCTGCTGAGGAATTGACTTTGCTTAAGAAATTTAAAGAAAATCAAGAAATGTGGCAAAATTGATGGCACATTTACTAATAAAAAACGGACGTGTCATTGACCCGAAAAGTAAACTTGACGAAGTTGCAGATGTTCTGATTGCTGACGGAAAGATTGTCAAAATCGGTACTCATCTGACTGTTCCGTCAAATGTTGAAGTTATTGAGGCTGCGGGGCTGGTAGTTGCTCCAGGGCTGATTGATGTGCATGTGCATTTTCGTGAACCAGGACAGACACATAAAGAAACGATTCATACAGGTGCGCAAGCTGCGGCTGCGGGTGGATTTACCACGGTTGTGATGATGGCGAACACGAATCCGATTTTGTCCTCGCCTGAGCTAGTGCGAGAGACTTTGGAAATTGCAGCACAAGAAAAAATCCATGTTAAAACGATTGCTTCGATTACTAAAGATTTTGACGGAATAACACTAACTGACTTTGAAGCTTTAAGTGAAGCCGGTGCAGTTGGATTTTCAGATGACGGAATTCCTTTGACTAATACGGGTGTACTGCGTGCTGCTCTGCAAAAGACAGCTAAAACTAATCAGCTCATTTCCATTCATGAGGAGGACCCGAATCTTATCGGAACGCTTGGTATAAATGATGGCGAAATTGCTCATCAATGCGGATTTACAGGCGCTCCAACAGTTTCTGAATACAGTATGGTGGCGCGTGATGTGATGGTGGCATACGATACACATGCACGTTTGCACATTCAACACTTATCAGCGGGGGAATCGGTTGATGTTGTGCGATTTGCGAAAAAATTAGGAGCAAGAGTAACAGCAGAAGTAACGCCGCAGCATTTTTCTCTGACAGAACAGGCCGTCTTATCACATGGAACAAATGCTAAGCTTAATCCGCCTTTGCGACGCTCTGACGACATTGTCAAAATCATCAATGGATTAAAAGATGGCACGATTGATGTGATTGCGACAGACCATGCTCCGCACACTAAGACCGAAAAATCTGCTGCGCTTGCAAAAGCACCTTCGGGAATGATTGGGTTAGAAACCTCCTTGCAACTCGGCTTGACGCATCTTGTGGCAACAGGAGATTTGACCTTGTCTGAATTGCTTGCGAAAATGACAATCAATCCTGCAAATTTATATGGTTTTGATGTGGGTGTTTTGGCAGAAAACTCACCTGCAGACCTTGTAATTTTTGATGCAGAACATGAATTTACTGTACCTGTACATTTTGATTCAAAAGCAGAAAATTCACCGTTTGTTAATCAAAAAGTTATTGGTCAAGTTAAATTTACAATTTGCGACGGAGAAATAGTTTATCGAAAATAGAAATGCGCTTGCGCATTTTTTTGTGGTAAAATAGGTTCATGACTTATTATGACGAATTTATGGCGGGGCATTTAGTTTTACCACATGCTCTTTTGGAACATTTTGCGAAAATTTTTCCAAGTAGTGAAGATTTTTTGATTTGGCTCTACTTTTATGAAAATCGCGATACGCTTCCTAGCGAAATCGCACGAAAGATTGGCAAATCACTTCCAGAGGTCAATCACAGCATCACTTCTCTTCAGAATTTCGGAGCGCTCAAAGTTACTTTAGTTGAGTTAAACGGTGACGTTGAGACGATTTTTGATGTTAGTCCTGCTTTTAAACATTTGGACGACTTAAGTGGTTCGAATCCTTTAACAGGTGCTGAAAATCAAGAAGAAGGGCAGTTAAAAGAGCTGGTAGGTGTATTTGAAGCAGAGATGGGCATGGTTTCACCTATGCAAGTAGATGAATTGCGTGCGATGCTCTTTGAAGACAAATATGACTTGAATCTAATAAAACTGGCGCTTCGCGAAGCGGTTTTAAATCGAAAATTATCTTTGAAATACATCAAGGGAATTTTACGAAATTGGCATAACGATGGTATTACTAGCGTGCAAGCTGCTGAAAATCGTGAAAATCAACATCAGGAAAGTAAATCTGCGACAGGACATCAAGATTTTTATATTCCAATGGATGGACCTTGGAATTGAAATAATTACTTTATCAGTAAAGAGTTCTTTTTTCTCACTGATGAGGAAACAAGCTGATGTCATTTGTTCTGAGCACCAAAATCGCAAAGTGCAAAAGTAGAAGTTTAGGTGATGAACAGCATTGGCTAAGCTAAATTTATGTAAAGTGAATAAAAAATAATGTTAAATAAAAAAAGATTTTTAGAAGCATTTGTCCTTATTGAGCAAATGTTTCCTGAAGCGCATGGTGAATTAGAATGGGAAACGCCTTTTCAGTTGCTTATTGCGACGATTTTATCTGCTCAGGCGACAGACAAAGGAGTAAATAAAGCAACACCAGCGCTCTTTGCTGCCTATCCTGATGCTGAAAAGATGGCAAATGCTGATGTTGCTGATGTTGAAAATTATGTAAAAACGATTGGACTTTACAGAACAAAAGCGAAAAATATTGTCAGAACAGCGCAAATGCTCACAGAAGAATTTGGCGGCGAACTTCCAAAAGATAAAAAAATCATTCAAACTTTACCTGGCGTTGGACGAAAAACAGCAAATGTTGTACTCGCTGAAGCCTACGGCATTCCTGGAATTGCGGTGGACACACATGTGGAACGGGTTTCAAAACGTTTGAATATTGTTCCACAGGATGCGAGTGTGCTAGATGTTGAAAAGAAGCTTATGGAATACATTCCAGAAGAAAAATGGGTGAAAGCACATCATCATTTGATTTTCTTTGGACGCTATCACTGCACGGCTAAAAATCCGAATTGTGAGCAGTGTCCTGTGCTAGATTATTGCAGGTTTGGGCAAGAAAGGCTTGGTGTGCGTGGATAAGATTAGATTATCAGCACGCTTGCAGGCCGTTGCGGATTTTGTGCCACCAGAGGCACGTTTAGCAGATATCGGTTCAGACCATGCCTTTCTACCTGCTTATTTGGTTCAGACAGGAAAAATTAATTTTGCAGTAGCTGGAGAAGTGGTTGATGGCCCTTTTAGGATTGCTAAAAATCATATTGAATCAGCTAATTTGCATAATAATATTTATGTAAAAAAAGCGAATGGCCTTGATGCTATTGATGTTTCAGAACAAATTGATACAGTCGTTATCGCAGGAATGGGCGGAATTTTAATTGCGGATATTTTGAAAACTGGTCAAGAGAAATTGGATTCAATAACACGTTTGATTTTGCAGCCGAACAATCATGAAGATACGCTGCGTCACTGGCTTGTGGAAAACCACTTTACGATTGTAGCAGAACAGATTTTGCTTGATGCGGATAAATTTTATGAGATTATTGTTGCCGAACCTGAATCAACGAATTTGACAAAGCTGTCAAAAGCGGATTTCCGTTTCGGACCGTTTCTCTCAAGAGAAAAATCAGTGATTTTTCGTCAGAAATGGGAAAAAGAGCTAAGTACGCTTGATAAGATTTTACTTAGACTTCCCGAAGAACAAGCAGAAAAACGATTTGAAATGCTCAAAAAGCAAGCGGAAATCAAGGAGGTATTATCATGAAGCTAAGTGAATTTGTCGCACCTTATGAAGCATTTTGTCCGCAGGCACTCGCTGTGGAAGGGGACCCTGTCGGTCTCCAGATTGGCTCGCTGAATCAAGAAGTCAAAAAAGTCTTGGTGACATTGGATATTCGAGAGCAAACGGTGCGTGAAGCAGTCGAAAATAATGTTGATTTGATTTTTGCCAAGCATCCTGTGATTTTTCGCCCATTGTCAAATTTGACAGATTTGGATACTCAGGAGCATATCGTACTTGACCTTGCGCGCGCTGGAATTGCTGTTTATACTAGTCACACAAATATTGATGCGGTCACAGGTGGCATGAATGACTGGTTTTGCGAAATGTTGGGATTGACCAGCGTGGGAGTACTTGATGAGACTGAAAAAGTTGGACGTGTGGGAAATACGGATTTGACCAGTCTGTCAGAATTTGCAGAACAGGTTAAAACAGTATTTGGCTTGGAGCGTTTGCGGCTAGTGACTTATGACCATACTTTAACACAAAAAATTCAGCGTGTCGCGATTTGTGGTGGCTCTGGCGGGAAATTTTGGCCGCAGGCACAAGCGAAAGGTGCCGATGTTTACATTACAGGCGATATTTACTATCATACTGCGCATGATTTGCTTTCTTCGGGTATGAGTGCGATTGACCCTGGACATTATATTGAACATTTGTTTGTTCCGAAGGTTGCAGAGAAGCTGCGTAGTTTTCATTCGGGTATAGAAATTCTGGAAAGTCAGGCAATGACCAATCCTTTTTACGATTTTTAATCTAGTATGTGTCTGCTATCTGCGCACTTCGTTATGAAAGGCGCAAACTCACAGCCTTGATGTTATCTCATGGCTTACTGTTTCTGTGCTGTCCGTTTAAAAATACAAAGTGGCTAGGCGATGGGATATAGCAAAATAATGTTTTATATAATTGATAAGAATCAGACTGAAATCTGGTTCTTTTTTGTTCTATATTTTTAGAATTTATAGCAATTAACTTTAAATTAAAATGAAATAGTAATTTCATAGTTATTGTAATTTTAATTGGAATTAATTAAAATTAAGGTGTATGAATAAAGCAAACTAAGCTTTAATTCAAAGATGCTATTGAGATTGTTGAATCTGCTAATGAAGCTTTGCAGAGCAAAGTTAAGGAGAAATAAATGGCAAATAAAAAATGGCTGCTAGCCTGCATCATTTCCGTGGCTGTATCGTCTAGCGCTTTACCAGTGATTGCTCATGCAAATACTAGTCAGTTATATCATGGAGAATATCTTTATCTTGATGACCAATCAAATGATTGGATTGGTCTTCCTTATCCAATGATTCCAAATACAACAATCAACAGTAGCACGAACCTAATTAAGATAGGTTCATCTTATAATGCTGCTTTAACGGCTCCAGCGGGGTTTACATTTGATGCCTCTTCCAACAATGGTCCTTATGCGATTACTCAGGGAGACTTAACCAATGGCTTGATTAGTTCCACTGACACTTGGATGGGATTAACAGCAAGTGATGGAAATTCCTTTTATGAAAGGAAAATTTCGATGCACCCAGAAACACTTCCGTTAAACATCACATTTGAAGATGCAACAACAGGAAAAATCGTCGGAGTCACACAGTACTCAGCAGCGACTTCAATCACTAAAACGAATTCTAAAATTAATTCGAATACAAGCGCGGTAAATGGTGTTGATGTAGCACAGTCGCTTAATTTATCTACAGTAGCTGTACCTGCAGGTTATGAAACAGTCAGTCAGTACAGCAGCTTACCTTTATACAGTTTGTCTTTTGAAAATTCTCAAAAATTGATGAATGAAAATTATTTGTCAACACCGAATCTTTTAACAAATTATATGCTTACACCGAGCGATGTCAACAGCAGCAATACAGCTTTTACTGTCACTTTGCCGGTTGAGCCGATTGTACACACGATAAGGGCTTATTTTGTGAATGCTGCGGGAGATAATATCGCAGCGCCAGCACAGTACACAGGGGCTACAGGTTCAAATTGGACACCTGTTTTGCCGAGTATTACCGGTTATCTTACTCCAAGTGCAAGTACGCAGGTTGTAGGAAATTCTGATGCTTCAGTAACTTATACGTATGCAGCAGATACAACAAATAATGATAAAATGACAATAACTGGCGAGGATGCATCAGGAAAAGTACTGTATCGGTATGAAGATAATACAAATTATCAAGCAGGAGAGAATTACAATATTGAGGCCCCGAATATTCAGGGTTATGATAGCATGACTTCCTCTTTAGACGGTACAGTAGCAAGCAATACTGCCGGGAATCAGCTCATCTTTGTCTATACACCAGATATTTCGAATACAGCAGCAACAAATGTTCCAAGCGGAGCGCTGAATCCGTCAATTAGCCTGCCCACGCTGACAACGACCGCCTCAGGTCAAACAGGACTTTTACTGGATTTAACAGGTCATGCTTATCGTGTTTCAACGATTGAGCAATTTATTGATGAGCTTTCATCAAAGCCCAATTCTTATCTTCAGCTGAATTTAACAGGAAATATTTACACTGATAGCAACTGGAACTGGCTAAATTCGGGGATTACAATGGAAAGTTCGGTGCTTGGACAAAGCGGAAATGCAATCATGCAGTCTGGCGGACAATGGTATATTAAAACAGCAAGTACAGGACAACCAGATTGCGTAACTTTCCCGATTTTGACTAAAAATGATTTGCGGCAAATTGTTGCTTACGGTGTGTCAAAGGGTGTTCAGATTATTCCAACAATTGACCTTCCTAGTCACGCACAATCGCTTTTAGACCAAGAAAGTTGGTCTAGGAATTCTCAATTTTATTCTGATTTATTGCTTCCTAGCTCAAATAATCAAGCATGGGATACGTTAAATTATGATAATGCTCTGTCGGTAACTTTTGCAGAACAGATTCTTTCAGAATATCTGCCGATTTTTAATGCACAGCCGCAAAGAGTTTTTGCGATTGGTGGTGATGAAATTGTCGGTGCAGACAATGAAAATGATGCCGATTATCCTGGCTTTGCAAATTTCATGAATCAAATCAATCAATTTCTAAATGCTAATGGATTTGTAAGCAGAATGTGGAATGATGCGATTACGCCAACGAATGTTTCTTTGCTAAACAAAAATATTCAGATTGCCTATTGGACAACAAACGGAGCAACTTATGCAGGTGCGGCAAATAGTAAAGCAGATATTGTACCCGCTCAGACCTTGCTTAATGATGGGTTTCAGCTTTATAACTATAACGGGTACTACCTTTATTTTGAACCTACTCAAAATTCACTCTCTCCAGGCGCTTATGCTTACACATTAAATGACCTTGCCCATACTTGGTCAATTGATGATTTTGCTTTAAATAATTTATCAGCCCCCGTAACAGCAAACACTCAGAATATCATGGGGTCGGCGATGAGCCTTTGGGGAGCAACAGGGGAAGAAAATTATAGTGATGAGCAAATTTATCAAGATACTCAAAGTTTAGTCACGACTTATTTGGCAGCTAACAATTAGTTGCTGTATTCTTGTTGTGGAGAGGACTTTGAACACATCATTGAGAAAAATAAAAGACCTCTAATAGATAGAGGTCTTTTTTTGTCTTAGACAATAGCCTTTCCACCGCGAAAATCAACGAGTAGCAAGTTTGGGCTAAGCAATTCGGCAGGGCTTTTCAACTGAATTAAATGGTAAGTCGGGTCCATTTCTGTTGACATCTCTTCATGGAAGAAGTAGCTGCCGTATTTCTTATAGAAAATCGGTCCAAATTGAGAATCCATTGAAGCATCAAAAATTTCAGGAACAGTGCCCTTATTTACCGCAACAATCCGATACCGTGAAATCCCGCCAGCACAAGCATCTACTGAAGTCCGTGTTTCACTCAAAGTGTGGTCAAAGTCAAAAACCAAGTCAACATCACCCCAATCTTTGATTTTATTTGCTGTTAGTTCATCAAATTTAATTTTCATTTTTGTCTCCAGACTTATATTTGTTTTATAAATCCATTATATCTTTTCAGGGCGATAGGCTCCAGAAATTTGATTGAAAAATTAGCTCTATGAAGTGTAAGCTTAGACTTTAAAAGGACTACTTTATTTGTGAGTAGGGCCTGATAGCTATGATACCAGGTCCTCAACTCGCTTTTCCTGCTATTCATTAGTCGCAAAGCGCAAAGACCCTACGGCTGTAGAACGAAAGCAGGTACTTGTTTGGGTTAAACTCAGTGTATCATTTATAGTCTTTCAGGACCCACTCATTAATTGCGTGTGCCACGCCTGATTCGGCATTTGATTTCGTGATGTGCTTCGCAATTTTTTTCAATTCAGCTTTTCCGTTTTCCATCACGACAGGAGAACCTGCAACTTCAAGCATAGAGCGGTCATTTTCTTCATCACCGATTGCCATAACTTCACTTAAATCGAGAAAAAGTTTTTCGGCGAGGTGTTTGACAGCAGAACCTTTACTGGCTTTTTTATTGACAAATTCAAGGTAGTAAGGAGTAGATTTTATCATTGTGAATCGCTCGAAGAATTCGAAAGGCATGTAGGCAATGCCGTTATCCAAAATTTCTGGCTCATCAACAATCATAACTTTAGCGATTTCGAGCTCGCCGATTTCTTCTGGAAGTCGATAATGAAGGGGCATATGGACCATTTGAGCTTCTTGTACGACATATTTTCCAATATCGCGCTGACTAGTATAAATGCCTTCACGTGTAATAGCCATGAGATGCAGACTGAGTTTACGTGCCATAGCATCAAGGTCAAGAAAATCGTCCCGTGAAATTGTTTCTTTGATAAATTCTTCACCAGTATCAGCACGCTGTACGAGCGCACCGTTGTAGGTAATGACATAATCCCCGTGGTCTGTCAAGCCTAATTCTTCAAGAATATCCGTCACACCCATGAGAGGGCGTCCAGTACAGATGACGATTTTTACGCCTGCAGCTTTTGCCTTAGCAACAGCTTCTTTTACAGCGAGTGTAATTTTGCGTTCAGGATTCAATAAGGTACCGTCAAGGTCGATTGCAACTAATTTTATCATGATTTTCACTTTCTATGGCTCAACTCAATTCATAGAGACTTACAGAGCCTTTATTTTGGTGGCGAGCGCCTGATTAGATTTCGTCGTTTTTGATAAAGCTCATAAATTCTTCATTTTCCAGCATGATTTTTGGAAAATAGAAGCGGCTGTTGCCATGAATCGTGCCTGTCAAAGAAGCAACGAGCGGCGATAGTTCTGACAACTCCGTCAAAGTTCCATCTTTTTGTAAAATTTCAATTTGTGTGCGAGGCTTGTCCGAATTTGGTCGATAAAAATCATAAGGCAAGTCAAAATTATCATGAACCCCTGTATAATAAGCTGGGTCAAAACCATTTTCAGCCACGAGTGTCCGCAATTTATCAAGGAGATGCGCTGTATTTTTTGTAAAACGTACCGATTTTAGCAAATGACGGTTGATATAAGCAGAGGCTAAATCTGATAAAATTGCATCATCACAAGTCATCCAAGTTTGAAAATACGTATTCATCACGCCATCATCCAAACGTAAATAATCCTGTAGTGTATTATTGAACTCAAAAAATGGAACGAGACAAGGACTAGTCATCGTGAAGTATTCAATGTGCTCAGGATAAAGCACTTTTGCCCGCGCCAGCAGATTTTTCAGCAGAACTTCCATTGAGCGAGAAGCAGGGTGAAAATAAACCTGCATATACATCTGGTAGCGACTGACGATATAATCTTCTACTGCGTGTAAACCGCTGAATTTAAATGCAATTCCGTCTGTCACAGGTGTAATGACATGCAAGATTCGAGCAATATCAAATTGTCCGTAAACCACGCCAGAATAATAAGAATCGCGCAGCAGATAATCCATTCGGTCTGCGTCAATTTGGCTTGAAATCAGTTGAACGACTTGTGGATTAGGATATTTGTGTGAAATTACTGATGCCACACGTTCAGGAAAATCTGCTGAAATTCTTCTGAGAACGGCATTAATTTCGGTATTTGGTGAGGTAATAATCTCGCGTGTTACCGCTTCGTGGTCAGTGTTGAAAAGTCCTTCAAAAGTGTGAGAATAAGCACCATGCCCGACATCGTGCAGAAGTGCAGCACATTGTGTTACCAGATTTTCATCAGGATTCCATTCAAGCGGATACTTCATCGAAAAAGCGTCAGTAATTGTTTTAGCAATATGATAAACGCCTAAACAGTGCGAAAAACGACTATGTTCGGCACCATGAAAAGTATAAGATGAAGTGCCAAGCTGCTTAATCCGACGAAGTCGCTGGAATTCTGCCGTATTAATTAAGTCATAAATGGTTTGATTGTCAACATGAATATAGTTGTGAACAGGTTCACGAAAAACTTTTTCCATTTTCCTCCTTTTTGAAGTGGTTACTTTATCAGTAATGTTTTTTCTCTTACTGATATTAGTAGGCACTTGCTAGGTTAAGTTTAACAGAATGGTCAAAAATATGATGATTTACTTTCAATTATACAAGAAAATGCAGTAAAATACCATAATGAGAAAGCCCCGAAGGACTTTTCCATTTGGCTAACTCATCGCTATTTCCATGCTTTGCGCGCCGAAAGACGAGAGATTTATTCATTTTATCTCAGCAGTGCGTGCTATCAAAAGGTGGGAGCTTTGCTCTCTCTATCCACAACTTCAACAGCACACTGTTTTGATAAAATTTATTAAATGAATCTCCTTGTCAGCCCTAACTGATTAGCCATATCTAAAAAAATAGTGTAAAATAAATTTATGATAAAAATCGTGATTCAAAATAAAATCAAAATCGCAGAACAAGAAGAACTCATTCACGAAGAATATGATGGAGAATTCAAGAAAATTTCAGGAAAATGGTGCCTTATTTATCAAAATTCGGCCACAGAAAGAGTACTTATCAAATTTGACGAAAATGAATTATCAATGATTAGGTATGCTGATAGTCCGGTCAAATTGCATTTTCACAAAGATTTCTTGACTAACACTTACTATGAGGGGCTAGGATTTTTGAATGTTACGACAAAAAAACTGCAAGTTAATCTTGAAAATGCTTCAGTAAATCTGAATTATCATCTAAGTCAAAATGAACAAAAAATTGCAGATTATCAAATGCAAATCAGCTGGAGGTAAAAATGAAAAAAATTTCACTCCCAGAAGAACTCTATGAGAAACTAGAGCTAGGAGACCAAGATGAAATCGAAGTTGTTGACATCGCGCAAGACCGTTTCACCATTCGCGCTGTCGGCGGAAAAAAATCAGAATATGCAGCAAGTTGGTTTTTACTACCAACGCTAATCTCAACCGTTATTTTTTTTGTTGCAGCGCTCATTCTCAAACATCCACATGTTATTCCACTTTCAGGCAACGAGTCAATCGCTTCGGCAATTATTGTGATTGCCAATGGCGTTGGTATCATCACTTTTATTCTCGCCTATCTCAATAAGCGCAAAGAACTTTATCATATGATGACCCGAAAGATTTATTGGCGAACATTTGCTGCAGTTGTTGTTTCCGTTATTCTGATTGTCTCGCTTGCTTTATCTGCGGCCTTTTGGTTTATCAATCAAATTTTTTACGGTGTCAATTTTGGGCTTTTTACCTCAACACTTATTTTCGGTATTTTTTCAGGTATTTTAAATTATGTTTTGATTTTTATTGTTGATACTTTTGAAATTTCTATGCTACTTAATTTACTTATTTTTGTTGCTGTTGGTGGACTTGTATCCAGTATGGCAACCAATGGCAATCAATATTGGTGGCAACGCAATTTCAGCGTTTTAGGAACAGAAAGTTCAAATGCCAGTTTACAATTTAATTTGACCTTGATTATTTCAGCGGCTCTAATGATTGCATTATTTGACTACATTTTTGTTTCGATTCGGGAAAAATATGGACGTAGAGTCCGTCATATTATTCTGCAAAGTTTGCTCACGCTTTGTGCTGTTTGTATTGCGCTTGTTGGTCTAATTCCTAATAATGGACTTGGACTAGCTCACCTTGCTCATGATATCGCTGCACAACTTATTGTGCTCTTTATGGGCTTGTCCATTCTCGGCATTCGCTGGTTTCTTCCAAAAGCTAATAAAAATATTTATGCCATTTCTTATACGATTGTTATTCTCTTAGTTCTTTCTTATATTTTGTGGCATCCTATCCATTATCTCACCTTAACAGCTTTTGAAATTTTATCATTCAGTCTGAGTTTTGCTTGGCTTATGCTCCTCATTAACAATCTTTTGGGAATGCTGTGGAATGAAAAGAAAATTTATAAAGTCACAATTTCAAAAGAAGAAGCAAAATGACAAAACTCCCAGAAACACTACAAAAGCTTCATACATTTTTTCTGGAAAATGATGACTTACGTATTTTTGCAATGAGCGGTTCAAGATTAAACCGTAAAATTTCGGACGATAAATTTAAGGATTGGGACGTTATCTTTTTTACAGAAAATATTGAGAAATACAAACAAGACAAACAATTTCTTGAAAAGTTCGGGGAAACGCTACTGATTACCGAGCCAGATGGAGTCGGGCATTTTTACGAACTCACTTATCCTGAAATGGACGGTTACACTTATCTCGTGCAATACAAAAGTGGACTAAGAATAGATTTTCAATTCATGAAATGCGCACGATTGGAGAAATATTTTGCCGAAGATAGCCTAGCAAAAATTATTTTGGACAAAGATGGTAATGCTCCGTCTCGTATTCCAGATGATAAGGCATACTGGATAAAACCGCCTGCACCAGAAGAATTGAATTATTCTATAAAGGAATTTTATTGGCAGTTTCTTAATACTCTGAAAGCAAACTTGAGAGGAGAGTTTTTATTAGCTCAGTTCTATCTTAATCTTACGCGTAAAGAGTGCATTCGTCTCATGACATGGTCAATAGCGGACAAACGCGGATTTGCACATAATTATGGCAAAGAAAATACAGCTCTTTTTCAATTTCTGGAGAAAAGTGATGCGGCTTTACTGGAAAAAAGTTTTAATAGCGCTTCAAATGAAAAAATTAATCAGTCATTGAAAATACTTGCTAAACTGGAAAAAAAGCAAATTGATGAACATTCACATAGACTATTTTTTAGTGATTTAGATTTCAGTGGCTATGAAAATATTCCCAATGATTATCTTATCTCAAAAGATGAAAAAACTTTAGCTGAGTATTTTAAAATTTCTGATGGAAAATGAAACAAAGATTTATTTACTGGAAGTTTCAATTTCTTCTACCGAATACACAGTATTGACAAGAATGCGACTTTCCTCATATTTAGCACACACTGCTAAGATAAAGAAAGCCGATAATTATTCTTGCATTTTTCCTAAACATGTAGTACAATGTATGAGTTGTCTTTGTGGTTTCCATGAAGTGCAACCGCACGAAGTAGCGTTTTAAGTGCTATAAGCCACGCACAACGGCGAGTCTAACAGTCTCATCCGAGACAAAAATCTAACAAGGAGGAATCACAATGTCAAACTATGCAATCATCAAAACTGGTGGCAAACAAGTTAAAGTTGAAGAAGGTTCAGTCATTTACATCGAAAAGCTCGATGTGGAAGCTGGTCAGTCTGTAACTTTCGATGAAGTTATCTTCGTTGGAGGCGACACAACTAAAGTTGGTGCACCGCTAGTTAAAGGCGCAACAGTTGTTGGCGAAGTTGAAAAACATGGTAAAGAGAAGAAAGTCGTTACTTTCCAATACAAACCTAAAAAACATTCACATCGCAAACAAGGTCACCGTCAACCTTACACAAAAGTTGTCATCAAAGCCGTTAATGCTTAATTATGGCTATTGAAGCAATCGTAAGGAAAAAGCGTGGGAGATATGTTTCTTATGAAATCTCTGGACACGCTTCATCGGGTACTGGCGAATTTGAATTTGACGTTGTTTGTGCGGACGTAAGTGTTCTCTCAATCACTACAGCAAATAACATTTATAAGATGGCGAAAGTCAAACCGATTACCAAAATGGAAGACGGTTACCTTTACGTCGAAGTGCCAATTAGTATCCCGAATAAACAGGAGGAAATTGTTCAATTCCTTTTTCAAGCATTTGTTAATGCAATGGAAGATGTGATTGAAGAATATTCTCAGTATGTACATTTAACTATTGAAAACTAGGAGGGCTATAAAATGCTGAAACTTAATTCACAACTCTTCGCCCACAAAAAAGGTGGAGGTTCTACTTCCAATGGTCGTGACTCACAAGCAAAGCGTCTTGGTGCTAAAGCATCTGACGGTGAACTTGTAAGCGGCGGCTCAATCCTTTTCCGTCAACGCGGTACGCATATCCATGCAGGTGCCAATGTTGGACGTGGCGGCGATGATACTCTTTTCGCTAAAATCGAAGGAACTGTAAAATTTGAAATGAAACGCGGCAAAAAACACGTTTCTGTTTATCCAGTAGTGGCTAAATAAAAAATAAGTAACTCTATCAATTTTGATAGAGTTTTTATTTTGGACTGGAATGGGTTTTGAAGAGAACGTTTAATTTTTATCTCAGCAGTGCGTGCTAATCCCCCGCCTCTCAGGCGGTGGGATTAGCAGCACTAAGCTTCGAATTTCGCTCGACTAAATAAGTCTCTGCTTCATTAGTGGATACCCGTAGGTATTAGATTTCAATCTGTTATCTTTGCTGGTAGGGAGGGAGAATATTGCCTTTTATGCCATTGTCTTAAAAATCTAGGAAATTGTGAGTTCACAACACAGAGTGAATGGACACCTGGCATATCAACAGTTCGGCAGTACGGTGTGCGCTTAAAGGGCAAAAATTTCTAGCATAAAATGTGCGGAACCCCTGCAGTTGTTAGATTAGAGCGATTAGCTTGCCCTGTGAAAATTCTTTGCACTTAACAAGTTAAATTAAAAAGTGAAGTATGCTATAATAGAAAAAGAAAGAATAACGGAGATTATTTATTTGAATAAAAATTCGATTGAATTCAAACTGGAAAATCCAGAAGATGCTGCGCTGATTTTTGGGGTACAGGATAAATATTTACAACTTGTTGAAAATCAACTTGGTGTTCAAATCAATTATCGGGGCGAAACAGTTCAGATTTTGTCTGAAGATGAGGTAACGGCTCAGCGCACGAGAAAAGTGCTACAAGCTTTGCAGGTCTTAGTTTCACGCGGATTACCTGTTCATACTTCGGATGTTGTAATTGCTGTGAAAATGGTCTTAAATGACGATATTGAAAATTTCACAGCACTTTATGAAGTTGAATTGACTAAAGATGCGAATGGAAAAGCAATTCGATTAAAAAATCTGGCTCAAAAAACTTATGTGGATAGTGTGAAACATCACGACATTGTTTTTGGTATTGGACCTGCAGGTACGGGGAAAACCTTTCTTGCAGTAGTTATGGCGATTCAAGCCTTGCGCAATGGTGCAGTAAAGCGAATCATATTAACGCGGCCAGCAGTTGAGGCAGGCGAGAGTTTGGGCTTTCTGCCAGGGGATTTGCAAGAGAAGGTAGACCCTTACTTGCGTCCTGTTTATGATGCCTTGTTCCAGATTTTAGGGAAGACGGCAACAGAGCGGATGATGGAGCGAGGAATCATTGAAATTGCGCCGCTTGCTTATATGCGGGGGCGAACGTTGGACGACGCTTTCGTGATACTGGATGAAGCTCAAAATACAACGACAATGCAGATGAAGATGTTTTTGACGCGACTTGGTTTTAATTCGAAGATGATTGTTAATGGTGATATTTCGCAAATTGACCTGCCACTTCATGTGAAATCAGGGTTGATTGATGCACAAGATAAATTAAGTCGGGTTGATGCGATTGATTTTATTTATTTCACGGCGCGTGATGTGGTACGCCATCCTGTCGTTGCGGAGATTATAAAGGCTTATGAAGTAGAAAAAATGTGAAGACGAAGGTACCGATATGGCTGAAGGCTATATAATGAATTTGCGCGAAAAAGTTGGACATGTTCCAATGGTCATCGCTTGTGCGAGTGTGATTATTTTTGATGATGTGCGAGGAATTTTGCTACAAAGACGTAAGGATAACGGAAAATGGTGTTATCATGGTGGTTCAGTTGAGCCTGGGGAGACCGTTCAGGAAGCGGCACGCCGAGAACTTTTTGAAGAAATTAGATTGAAAGCTGAAAAGATGACGCTCTACACGGTTGTATCAGGGGCAGACCAGCATTTCTTTTATCCTAATGGTGATGAAGTTCATATTGTTGATACCGTTTTTATTTGCAATGATTTTTCAGGGGAAATGCGTTTTGAGCCTGAAGAAGTGGTGGATGCGCGCTGGTTTGCTTTTGATGAACTTCCTGCAGAAATCACTCAATCAACACGGATGCCAATTTTAAAATTTGCAGCTGAAATGTTAGCAAAAAAATGAGGGGAAAAAATGTACGTCGAACTAACAGATGAAACAGGAAAAGTGCCTGCTGAGATTATCGAGCAAACGCAAAAGTTATTAGATTTTGCAGCTAATTTTATCAAATTGCCTGAAAGTAAGGAAATGGCTGTAACTTTTGTTGATAATGCACGCTCACATGAGCTCAATCTGCAATATCGCGATACTGACCGACCGACCGATGTCATCTCGTTAGAATATAAGCCTGATGATGAGGAGCTTTTCTTTGATGAGGAGATGGAAATTCCAGATGAACTTTTGGCAGAGCTTGACCCTTTCATCGGTGAGTTGTTTATTTCGATTGATAAGGCGGCAGAGCAGGCTCAAGATTATGGACATTCGATTGAGCGTGAATACGGCTGGCTGACGGTTCATGGCTTTTTACACATCAATGGCTATGACCATTATTCGCCTGATGAGGAAGCAGAAATGTTCGGGCTGCAAGAGGAGATTTTGACCGCCTATGGACTCACACGATAAAGATTTCAAAATTTATGACAAAAAGGATTTTAAAAATCCGAATGACAAAAATGCTAATTTACGTGATAAATGGAAAAATACAGATGTTTTTTCGAGTTTGCAATTTGCTTTGACGGGAATTTTGACCGCTTTTCGCTATGAGCGAAATATGAGAAAACATGCACTTTCAACGGTCTTGGCAGTAGCAGCTGGATTGATTTTTCAGATTTCAAAATATGATTGGCTTTGGCTGTTTTTGGTAATTTTTCTGGTTTTTATGGCGGAATTATTTAATTCAGCAATTGAAAATGTGGTAGATTTAGCAGCGGATTATCAGTTTCATATGCGTGCAAAGCGTGCAAAAGATATGGCAGCGGGTGCGGTACTTGTGATTTCTGGCTTTGCTGTGGTCGTTGGTTTGTTTATCTTTTTACCGCGAATTTGGGGGCTGATTTTTGGATAAGGAAGCGGAATTTTTAGCAATTTTGAAACAAAATGGACAGTTGATGCAGATTGTGGACGAAGTTTCACATTTGGAGCTGAAAAATTGGTATATCGCTGCTGGTTGTGTTTTCCAGACGATTTGGAATTTTCAGGATGGCAAATCGTTGATGTCTGGTGTACATGATATTGACTTAGTTTATTTTGATAGTGAAAATCAGTCTATTAAATTTGATAAAAACTTGGAACAAAAACTGTCGAAACAATTTTCTTGTGAATTTGATGTTCATAATGAAGCTTACATGCATTTGTGGCAAGGAAGAAATATTGCACCTTATACAAGTTGTGAGAATGCGATAAAGCGTTGGATTGCAACAACACATGCGATTGGGATTACGGGAAATTCGTCAGAACTGCAATTTTTTGCGCCGTATGGTCTGTCAGATATCTTTGATAAAAATGTTAAACCGATTGTTCATGCAGATAATTCGCGCGAACTCTATGATGCAAATGTGATTAAATGGCAGGCAAGATTTGACGGCCTGACGGTCTATCCGTGGAATGAAAAATGAATTTGAGAACTTCGTCAGATTCATTTTTTGATAAAGCAGAGACTAAATTTGAAGCCCAGCACGCAATGCTAGATAAAATTTCTCAAATATGCGATTCTTTGCAGTAACGTTTGACCTCGTCTGCAGCATAGTTAGCAAGACCGAAACAGTCCAAAATCTTAAAAGCCTCAATGCAGCGTTCAACAGGGGCTAAAGTTTCTTTAGAAGGTGCTTTGCGGAAGCGATAAAGGGTTTTGAAATAGGCAAACATCGCCCGCTCATACATGTTATAGTCAGGGAGTACATGAGCATCGAGATAGTCAAAAATTTCATGCAAAGGGTCAAAATGTTTATTGGCAATCAGTACGCGAATTACGGAAAGAAGTGCGGCATCAATCTTCATCTGTAAAGCATCTGAATTGCGAAATTTGATTTCGGGATTGAGCATTTTATGAGTTAAATCACGGAGCTGTTTGTCAGAGAAAATACTGGCGCTATTCATTAAGAGTTCACACTCCGTATACCACCATTGATTAATCGTCAGCAGATATTGCACGATTTTTTTGATGTCCTCTTGCGGTGGTAGATAGGATGGCTGAAGTTGTTTGAGAAAAGCTTCAGCCTGAACTTTGTAGAGTAAATAATTGAAATCATCTGGCTTAGCCTGAATTTTTTGTTCCAGCTGGTCAATCAAGAGTTCGAGCTTTGCAATATTTCTTTGCCAGTAGCTTTGCCAGATATCACGTCCGATGAGCAAATCAGACTCCGCAAGCTCATAGTAGGCATATTCAAATTCTACAAAATTAGTGCCGATGGCGTGTAGCGCAAGCATGAGTTTTTCAACAGTGAGGCTGGTTTTTCCTGCTTCGAATCTCATCAGTTGGGAGTAAGACAAGCCGTCACAAGCGATTGATTTTGCTTCAACATTTTTCATCAGGCGTAAATGTTTAAACGTTTTTCCAAATAAGTTATCCATTTTTCATTTCCATATCTGCGATTATTTTTACAAATTTTCTTGCAATCGTTTACCTTCTATTATACAATAAGACTACAAAATTTGATAGCAGAGGTTTCCTCCTAAAAAATCTGCTATCAAATTTTATTGTAAACCGATATATCAGGTATATCAGATTTTGATAAGCAATTCTCGTCTTTCGAAGTAGCAATGCTGCGTAGTTAGAGAGTGTCGAGTTAAATACTCTAACTTCTTATCAGCTCTTTTATAAACCTATTATATTATAAGGAGTGATTATGGAGAGTATGATTCAAGTTGAAAATCTAAACAAAACATTTAAAAAAATGGTGAAACAACCAGGACTGAAAGGGGCTGTAAAATCACTTTTCAAACCAGAGTACGAATCTTTTGAAGCGGTAAAAAATCTGACTTTTGAGGTGCCCAAAGGTGAAATTTTAGGTTTCATTGGAGCGAATGGTGCTGGAAAATCAACAACAATTAAAATGTTGACGGGAATTCTAACGCCGACGAGCGGTACTTGTACTATTAACGGCAAAATTCCACAAAAAAATCGTACAGAGTATGTTAAAGAAATCGGGGTTGTTTTTGGGCAACGCACGCAACTTTGGTGGGATTTAGCACTTCAAGAGACTTACAGTGTACTAAAAGAAATTTATGATGTGCCAGAGAAACAATTTCAACAGCGGATGGATTTTTTAAATGAAGTCTTGGAATTAAATGAATTTATCAAGGACCCTGTTCGTACACTTTCTCTTGGACAGCGAATGCGCGCCGATATTGCAGCGAGTCTTTTGCATCGCCCAAAAGTATTATTTTTGGATGAGCCGACAATTGGGCTGGATGTCGCAGTTAAGGATAATATTCGAAAAGCAATTACACAAATCAATCAGGAAGAGCAAACCACAATCATTTTGACTACGCATGATTTGGCTGATATTGAGCTTTTGTGTAATCGTATTTATATGATTGATAAAGGGGAAGCTTTGTTTGATGGTTCTGTCAGTCAACTTAAACAAACTTTCGGGAAAATTCATGAAGTAGATTTTGAATTGGCAGCATCTGATTGTGCTATCCAATTAGATTTTAATGAGTTTCCAGAAGTAGAAGTAGAACAAAATGACAGTCTGGTCAAAATTCGTTTTGATGCAACGAAAATTGCAGTCCCTGAGCTTTTACAATATACAATGAGTCGTGCACAAGTCAAGGATGTATCAGTCAAAGATGCTGATATCGAAGAAATTATTCGCCGATTTTTTAGAAAAGAGATTTAAGTATGAAAATGAAATTACGTAGATATCGACCGTTTGTGCGTTCAGGAATGCAGTCAATGCTAGCCTATCGCACAGATTTTTTGATTTATCGTCTTGGAGATATGATGGGAGCTTTCGTAACTTACTTTCTTTGGCGCGCTGTTTTCTTATCTTCGCCACACGCTTCGCTCAATGGATTTACGGTTCAGGAAATGACACTCTATATTTTTTTAAGCTTTTTCACATCACAACTTTCATTTTCAAGCGGCTCAGGAACAATTGGTGACGAGGTTAAAGATGGCTCAATTGCAATGCGGCTATTGAAACCGGTTGACTTCAATTTGACTTACTTATTTGATGAGATTGGGCATAAGCTGATTTCGGTTGGGCTTTTGGCAGTTCCTATTTTTGGTGGCGTTTTGCTCTATCAACTGATGCACCCAGTAATTTCTCCATTTAATCTTATCAATTTTTTATTGTTTCTGGTGAGTAGCTTGTTTGCTTATTTTTTGAATTTTTATTTTAATATTTGCTATGGTTTCTCAGCATTCATTTTCAAAAATCTCTGGGGAATGAATGTTATGAAAGAATCTGTCGTTGCGTTCATGTCCGGAACCCTTATTCCGCTTGTATTTTTTCCAGAAAATATCGCACATATTTTGCAATTTTTGCCGTTTGCATCACTGATTTATACACCTGTCATGATTTATCTCGGAAAAGAGAGTTTCAATCAAATTATTCTCGCTTTTGTTATTCAAATTACATGGCTGCTCATTTTCATTGTTCTTTCGAAAATTATTTGGCACTTAACTATTCGTCAACTAAGTGTGCAAGGAGGTTAAAAATGAAAAGAATATTAAGATTAGAAAAGATTTTTATCGCACAGTATCTCAAACAACTTATTGAATATAAAGGCGATTTTATTGTGGGTATCATTGGTGTTTTTCTTACACAAGCACTTAATATTTTGCTTATCGGTGTGATTTTTACTCAAATCCCATCGCTCAAAGGTTGGACGCTCACGCAGATTGTTTTTATATATGGTTATTCATTAATTCCCAAGGGGATTGACCATCTCTTTTTTGACAACTTGTGGGCAGTCGGGCAGCGTTTAGTTCGAAAAGGGGATTTTGATAAATATATGACACGCCCGCTAAATCCGCTTTTGTATGTGCTGATTGAAATTTTCCAAGTAGATGCTTTTGGTGAACTAATTGTCGGGATTTTACTTTTAGTTTCTTCAGCTCATATTGTGATGTGGACGCCGTTAAATGTATTGATTTTTGTAATTTCGATTCCGTTTGCGACAGCCATTTATACAGCTTTGAAAATTGCGCTTTCGAGTTTGGCTTTTTGGATGAAGCAGAGTGGGAGTTTACTCTACGTGTTTTATCAAGTAAATAATTTTGCAAAATATCCCGTCACAATTTACAATCTTGCTTTGCGTTTTGTGATTAGTTTTCTTATTCCATTTGCTTTCACAGCTTATTTTCCAGCGGCATATTTTTTAACAAAGAAAAACTGGATTTTTAATATCGGTGGAACGATGCTTGTGTCTGTGATTTTCATGGCTTTTGCACTTTGGATTTGGAAGAAAGGAATTGCGGCTTATGAATCAGCCGGTTCTTGAGTTAATGTCATTCTAAATCTTATTTTTCGTTTATTCCCATTTTTAAGCGGTGGGGGAAGGAGCACTAGACTTCGAATTTCATTTGACTAAATTCAGTTGAAGCTTCATTTGCTTCATTTGCTTCATTTGCTTTATTTGCGGTCTTTCAGCAGTATTCATTAAAGCAAAATATATTTGGAAATTAGTCCTATTACCTACAAAGTGAAAAAGTTCTAATGTCTTTGGCGCCGGCATTT
>JAJXWC010000005.1 GCA_021781855.1 Bacillota bacterium
CACATCTGTAACGAGGAGTTGTGAGTTTGAAATATACATCTCAAAATAGTTCGATATTTGTCCTGGGACAGCGTTTTCAAATGTTTTTGCACTATAAACCACTATAATTGGCTGTTCTGAAAAAGACTGGGTAAAATTTGTCGTTGAGGACATTACAGCATAACCAAAGAAACTTTTTGTAGATGGATATAGGGCAGTAATAGGCATGGAAACCAGTCCTTGACTTTGTTCTAGGCTCTCCCAAGTTGAGACTAATTGTGCATAATTAGCTTTTTGGCTATCAGGAATAAGTAGTGCATATTTTCCAATCCCAAGTTGGCTAAGTTTATCCTGTAAATCAGAGGGCAACATAATATTAGCCTTTTTCAAAAAAGTATTGTTAACATAAAAAACATTTAACGCGGATATTCCACTAGTGTCGGGAATATATAAATTTTTGGTTTGTCCTGTAATCAAACGTGCTGCATTTTGTTTTGCAAAAGGGCTAACCGCTAAGATTGTTGTCGGATTATTTAGAAGCCTGAGTGTAAAGTCTTTTACTGATTCAGGATTTCCATTAGAAAGAGCCATTGTAGTAGCTGAATATTGTTTATTTTTTGACCAGACTGCCTGTCCAGCTTGAAGCTCTGATAACATTTGATTAGCTTGTTTAAGTTTCGTAATAGAAGTCATTGAGGACAGCACAGCAAAACCTTGAAAGATAATAATGATTACAACAATCAATCCCAGAGGGCTCTTTCCTTTTATAGATAAATTTATTGGCTGATTTTGTAAGAGATAAGAAGTTAAGGATGAGAAGATGAAAATAAGCACAATTAATACACCAACAACCGTAAAAAGTGTGAAAGCTTCTACCCCAAAGTAGTAAAGTGAATTTAGATTATTAGTGGTGAGCCACAAAATTCCTAAACCATAGCAAATACAAGCAGTAATAAAAATAAAGAGACTTTCACGGAGCATTTTTTTGAATAATAATTTAACACGATTTATACCCGATAATCGATATATACCCTCTCTTTTTAATCTGGAAATATCCTCGGCGAGGAGTAAAGTAACAAAAACAATCATCATAATCAAAGTTGGAGTTCTAAAATTTTCTATGAGTGATTTTAGGGGGAGAAAACGTATATCATTATTGAGAATTTCAACTTGATTTCCTAATGTATTCAACTGAGAAGCCAGCGAACGAGGACTTAATGACGAACCAATAATATAATAATAGGAATTATCGGGTGCATTTGCTAGAATTGCAACATTCTTTTCTTGCGGATAAGTGTTGGGAAGACTTCCAGAACCTATTTTTTCATAAACTACCTTATAAGTTCCACTTCCATCTCCTTTGTCAAGATAAATTTCTTTTGCAATCACAACATGATATTGACGAGCAATTTGCTCTAATTTGGTATGTAAATCTAACTTGGCTTTATTTACCAAGATAAAATCTTTTGTACTACTGGCATAACTTTCCGATTGAGTAGTGATTATCCAAATTGTGAAAATGGTTATAATCGCAAAAGAAACAATAACTAAAATATTTTTTAATTGTTTATACATTTTATATCCTTCAAAAAATACAGATATAGCATCTTATTTGAAAGATGCTATATCTCATTGTTATTTTGAGTTAAGGTGCTGTTTTAGAATTATTATAGTTACTACTAATTGCGTAAAAAGTTGCACCTGATGTGACGTTTTGAAAATCAGCAAATGCTGTTAAATATGGAGACTCAGTGTCTGATACCGTCAATCCGCCATGCTTTACCTGTGCAGTTGCAGTGGCAACACGGTCTGTGAATGATGAGTAAGCATAGCTTCCACCATAACCCCAAGACCATGTAACATTTGCATCGCCATAAGTACCAGCATGTGCAATTAGCGTTCCAACACTTGCAAGTGATACGATTGCGGCAGACACAGCGATAAATTTTTTGACTTCCATAATAAAGTCCTTTCTAGCAAGAAATGCTTGCTCTTAAATTTTTTGTGTTCCCTTTTTGACTCGTTTTGAATCGTTTTTATATCCTGACGACTATAACACGAAAATTTCGTATTTTAATGCTCCATTGGACTGAACCTCCATTTCATTCTATCAGGAAGCAAGCACATTTTATTTACTTAGGTTTTCTTTGATAATTCTATTATAACCTATGATTTTTTCAAAACTCAAAAGTGTTACGAAATCGGAACACTTTTTTTAAAATAATTATTTTATATTTTCACGATAAAATTTGTCTAGCTTCGCGCTTATTGCGGCTTCTTCCAAAAATGCAAAACTCTCAATCACTTGTTTCATGAGTGTTTTGCCCTTTTCCATGTCTTTAGTATGATAAAGTACATAGCCCTCTGCAAATTTGTAAATTCCATGAGCGTAAGTATCTGAATGTTGAAGATATTTTTTGCTGTAATTTAACACGACTTGCGCAGTTTTTTCTTTTCCTTGATTAACAAGCGCAAGAACGGCTTTCACACTAGCCTGGATAATCCGCTTTCGATAGGTAAAATTGTTTTCAAATGCTTTAGATTTTCTAATGAATTCTCTCATGATATCAATTATCATTTCATAACTCAGATTTTCTACCGTAATTGTGAAAATAGACAAGCCAAAATCAGTCCAAATATCAATCCCCATTAAAAAATCTGAAATTTCAATTTGCTCATCTTCCGATAAAATGGTATAAGCACTTTTTGCCGCAAGCTCAAGCACACGGTAGTCTGTATATTGTTTTGTGATGTTTTCAATTTCATCTGAATAATCAAAGTCATCATTGACTAAATCCACAATTTTTACTTGGTCAATTTCTTCTCCAAAATCTTTTCGCAGTTGCATAAATTCCTGTTCAAGCAATTTTAAAGTGCTTTCATCGCTTTTATGATAAGCAATATCAATCTTTATAAAACAAGACTCGAAATAATCTACCATACCATTATTGAGCCAATGTGAAAAATCTGCTTCAGTAACATGGATGGCTTGAAGCATCTCATCAACAATATCATATCCTAACATGATACGTCCTTCTTCAAAAAGCTTCAGCCGATAGGGAGAAACGCTTAAATTTTCAAAAAAACTGTCATTATATCCTCTTTGTATCCTTATCGTGTGAAATATTCTGCCATATTGTTTATAAACTGCTTTTTTCCCTAAAAGATAGGTGAAATCTTCTGAGGTTATCCCCAAAAGAGCAAATGCCTGCTGCATTTTTACAAAATCAGGAATAACTTTTCCTGCTTCAAAATTTGATAAGGCTGCATTAGAAAAAATAGTTAAGAAAGTTTTTCGTGAAACATCTGCTTCTTTTCGAAGAAGATGAAAAAGCAGGCCTATATTGACTTTCTCGTTTTCAATACTCAAGTTTTCTTCTTTATTTTCAATCATAATAAGTCCTTTTATTTACAAATAATTTTATTATTTGTATTATAAGATTTTAAATTGAAAAAATCAAATATTTTTGCAAAAAAACCGATTTATAAATGAAATCGGTTTTTTGAATTTATCTCAGTGGTACGTGCTATCTACGCACTTGTACTACAAAAGGCGAGAGCTTTGTGCTCCCTATACAACACAAACTGTTAATGGTCGCTACGCTCTCATTAGGTGACAAAATAAGCAATGGATAGCGTAGATATGAGGTTTTTATCCTAAAAATTGGTGGGAATTTTAACTCCCACCAATTAAGTTTTGCTTCATTCATGTGTTTCATTTTCAGGATGTTCAGCGCTCGTATTTGGTGTTTCACCAGATGTTTCAGCTTTCTCATCATTGAAAATATTGATATTTGTAAAATCATTTTTCTCTGAAAGAACTTGCTCAAATGATTTAGGTTCAACTGTTTCTTCATTGATTTCTTCATCATCGGGCATTTTGCCTGTTTCAAAGAGCGACATGATTTGTTTGGCATTAAGCGTTTCGTACTTGAGAAGCGCCATAGCAATCGCCTTATGTTGTTCACGGTGAGCTTCAATAATGTCATGCGCTTTTTGATGAGCTTCCGCAACAATCGCACGAACTTCTTCATCAATCGCAATCGCAGTTGCTTCAGAGTAAGATTTCGTCTGACCATAATCACGTCCGATAAAGACTGCATGGTCACCTTCATAGCTAATCGTGCCGAGTTTTTCAGACATACCGTATTGCGTCACCATACCACGCGCAATTCGTGTAGCTTGCTCAAAGTCATTCGATGCGCCTGTCGTAATCGTATTAAAGATGATTTCTTCAGCAGAGCGACCACCCATAAGACCTGCAAGATTTTCCATCATATCCTCTTTTGAAAGCAGGAACTGGTCATCTTTAGGAAGAGCAATCATATAGCCACCAGCACGACCACGCGGAACAATCGTAACTTTGTGAACTGTATTGGCATTTGAAAGGACAAGTCCGACAATCGTGTGACCAGCTTCATGGTAAGCAACTGTTTCACGTTCGTGGTCAGAGATTTTCTTGTCTTTCTTAGCAGGACCTGCAATGACACGGTCTTGTGCTTCATCAATGTCACTTGCATCAATCATCTTTTTGTTGCGGCGGGCAGCAACAAGAGCTGCTTCATTAAGCACATTTTCAAGGTCAGCACCAACAAAACCAGGAGTTTGTTGAGCGACAACTTTCAAATCCACATCTGATGCCAAAGGTTTATTTTTCGCATGCACACGAAGTACCGCTTCACGCCCCTTAACATCTGGCGCACCAACCAACACTTTACGGTCAAAACGACCTGGACGAAGAAGCGCAGGGTCAAGCACATCCGACCGGTTCGTCGCAGCAATAACAATGACAGAATTATCATTGTCTTTAAAACCGTCCATCTCAACAAGGAGTTGATTCAAGGTTTGTTCACGTTCGTCATTACCGCCGCCGAGACCAGCTCCACGTTGACGACCCACAGCATCAATTTCATCAATGAAAATAATCGCCGAAGTATTTTTCTTCGCATTTTCAAAAAGGTCACGGACACGAGAGGCACCGACACCGACAAACATTTCAACAAAATCAGAACCTGAGATGCTATAGAATGGTACACCAGCTTCACCTGCGACTGCTTTTGCGAGCAGTGTTTTACCAGTTCCTGGAGGGCCTTCAAGCAAAATTCCGGCTGGAATACGTGCACCGAGGTCATGATACTTCTTCGGATTTTTGAGGAAATCAACGACTTCGACAAGTTCTTGTTTTTCTTCTTCAGAGCCAGCTACATCTGCAAAACGAACTTTCGACGTTTTTCCGTCTTGTTGTTTTGCTCGCGATTTGCCAAAGGACATCGGATTTCCACCGCCGCCACCGCCACGCGCGCCCATACCGCCCATCATCAGCCAGAAAATTCCGACCATGAGAAGCACCGTAAGAAGTGGCGAGAGAAGTGAGAGCCACATTCCACTGGATGAGGCCTGAATGACATTAACTGCTACATTTTTGCTATCTGCTGCACTTTGAATGTCTTTAATAATACTATCTGTTGGAATAATGTAAGCTTGGAAATGAGTAACTTCCGTTGTCGTACTTCCGCCAAAGAGAGCTATATTGCTGCTTGATTCAACTTTTTTAGGTTCTCTGTATTCTCCAGTAACTGTGAGCAAGCTATCAGATGGCTGCATTGTAATATCTTTAATACCGTCATCTTTGAGCTTCGTCATTAACTGTGAATAACCAATTTTATCAACGTTTGTCTGGTTATTGTTACTGAAAAAATAGTTGATTCCAACAACAACAACGATGACTAAAAGAACCCATAAAAAGGTATTCTTTATAAATCCACCAGATTTTCTGTTGTTATTATTCATATTTTCCTTGTCTTTATTTTATTTGGTTTTGACAGGATTGTCAGACCATTTTTGTTACATAGTTATAACATATTTTGAGAAGAAATGCCATTGGTAAGTGTTGGTCAGACTATTTTTCATACTTTAGTCTGAGTTTTTATCTTGAGTACGTCCTATCTCTGCAGCTTTACTGCTATGTTGCTAATCAGCTCGTCGGAATGGCGAGCTTCGAATTTCACTCAATTACTCTAGGTCAGTCACTTCAACGACTGGACTTCTGAGACCAGCTAACCTCATATCGCAGAAGTGAGGTTGTACTCTAAAGCCGTTGGGAATTTCAACTCCTAGCAAGTGAGTTCCTGCTTCATTTATTTGCTGTAAACTTCCTCTTTTAAAACACCAACATAGGGTAAGTTGCGATAATGTTCATCATAATCAAGTCCGAAACCAACAACGAATTCATTTGGTATAGTAAATCCTGTCCAATCTGGTTCGATTTCAACAACGCGACCTTCTGGTTTGTCCAACAAAGTAACGATTTTCACGCGCGCACCGCGATGTTCAAGCATTTCTTTAAGATATTTCAATGTACGACCAGTATCAATAATATCTTCAACAATCAGTAAATCACGGTCATTTACCGCTGTATCAACATCCAAAATCAACTTTACTTCGCCAGATGACTTTGTGCCACCATGATAGCTTGATACAGTCATGAAGTCCATTTCAATCTGCATATCCATATGCTTAATTAATTCAGCCATGAATGGTACTGAACCCCGTAGAATTCCCAAAATCAATGGATTTTTGTCCTTATACTCAGCAACTAATGCTTTGCCAAGTTCATCAGAGCGTTCACGGATTTGTTCTTCAGAAATTAGCACCTTTTTTATATCATTCTCAAGCATTTCTACTTTTCCTCTCTTAAAACGGGTTTAACCCACAGCGTTCTTTTAATTTTATCATTTTTAGCGGCTATACTCAAATCAGAACACACCAAATCGACGATTGCATAGAGTTTTTTATCAACCAAAATGAGAAAATTTTCCCTTTTTTCCAAAGGAATGTGTTTTTCTATGAAGTATTTCCGCAATTTTTTGTGATGTCCATGAATTAAAATTTCGTCATGCGGCTGTCGTTTACGGATTTCGATGTCGCCAGTAGCTGCCAAATCAACACGCATAAAACTATCATCATGTGGATTTTCTGACAGAACGGTTAAATCCTGATTTTCTAATTTTTCGGTTAAATAAAAGGATTGATTATTTTTGATGAAAAATAATTTCTTATTGAGTGGTGCTTTATATTGCTGGGGACGATTGAGGATATGAAGAAGTTCATTGAACTTTGCTTTGCTTATCTCTAAGTCAGGAAATTGGGCAAGATAAGCTTGTAAAATAAAGTGCTGCATGGCAGATGTTTGACTGTGAAACTGCTGTAAATCTACTTTTTCACCAATAAAATTACCTTTTTCAATTTCATCATTGATGACGGTCAAAGCTAAACGAATTTCATCTGATAAAGATGAAATCGCTTGTGAAAACTGTGGATTTTCCTTTGTCAGCTCAGGAATAAGTTGATTACGCACACGATTTCGAAAATAGTCCGTACCATGATTGGTCACATCATCAAAAAAATACGGCGCATCAAATTCTGATTTATCAAATTGTAAAAGTGGTCGAATTAATTCACCAGTTGCAAAAGGTTGACGTTCTGCAATCCCCTGTAAACTTCTTAATGGACGCCCCGTAATTTCTCGCATCAAAAAAGTTTCAATATCATCTCCTCGATGATGTGCAGTAAGTAGCACCGTATAACCATTTTCAGCCATCAGGTTGGCAAAAAACTGATAACGAAAATCTCGCGCATTTTGCTCTGTAAACTTACCTGTAAATCTATCAACATAAATTGACACTCCACGTTCTGCTGCAAGTTTTCGAAGTTCTTTTTCTTCATTATCAGAGACTTTACGTAATCCATGATTGACATGAGCAAGTCCAATCTCAATTTGTAAAATTTCCCGCAAATCATATAACCAATTAAAAAGCGTCATTGAATCCAAACCACCTGATAAAGCAAGCAGCACTTTTTGATGAGGGACAAAAAACTGCTTTTCCTCAACGATTCTTAGAAACTTCAACTGTCCTGTGTTCATTTTAATACCCCATAAATATCCTGTGAAATCTGCTGAATTTGCTCATCACTTGCTCCTGCAGTCTCAATCACTAAAATATATGGTGTGGGTGCAAAAACAACAGCAGCGTCATGATTATCATTATCTGCATCACCTATTTTATGCGCTACAGGAATATTTTGTGGTATACCTGCTCTAATCTTCGTATTATCAAAAGTTGTGTTGAAGAGTGCATCAAAACAAGCTCCTCCCTCATTGTAAAGTGCTTCAAGTACATTTCCCACCATTTCAGCAGAAGCTTCACGAGTCGCTGGATTCCATGAGCTTCCCGCAATTTTATTAATTGTTTTTTGGTAGTCAGCACTAAATTTTTGCGTCTCATAGTAAGAAAGCATGTTACTTCCAACATTATCTGAAAGTTTCGCTGTACGATTGATGATATCTTGTAAACTGTAAACTTTGTTATCTGCTATCTTAGGTAAATTTCCTGTGCCTGCTGGCTGATAACTTCCATACCAGCCATTTACCGCAGAACTGTATAAAAGTGGGTCATTCAAACTAATTTGTCCTTCATTAAGCCGTTTTTGAACCCAATAAAGAATCGGAATTTTGGATAAACTCGCAGAATACATTTTTTCATTTTGATTTACACCTACTGTAAACTTGCTATTAAGTTCTTTTACATAAATAGAATACTTTTTATCTTTATATTTTTGATTGAGAAGATTTTGAACTTGCTGAAGTTTGGGATTTTCAAGTGACACATCTTTTGATGAAACCCAGCCTTTTTGCGCATTGCTTAGCGTAATTTCATAGTATGTTCCCCAATGTGTTTGAGCAATTTTATCAGCCGATAAGATTTGATTCCCTGTTAAAACAGTCAAAACCTGTGTATCATAAGTCGTGAATGGATTGTAAAATACATTGACACTTTTTGAACTGTAAACTGTAAATTGTGAATTTATTCGAGAAAGTGGAATATCAGAAATCACCAAATCCTTATCTGCTGAAATATAATCACCATTGGACAATTTAAAAGCTTTATTTGACAAAGTTGTCAAATTCAACTGCGTTTTAGCTGAAATTTCACCTACTTTTTTGGTCAAATTGACATCACTGTAAACCGGCAAGTTTTCAAAGGCAACAGCTCTTTGAGGAAGTACTGTCCACAGATTACTTTTGACAGTCTTATCAACTTTTGAAACAACTACTTTTTCCTTTTCTTTTGGTTTAGCAACACGATGTGGAAACGCAAAAAAGCCTGGGACAATAATTAAAATCATCACCAGGACCAGTCCAATATTGAGTTTTTTACTCAGCTTTTGCATTTTCTAAAACCTTATCCAGCATCTGATTGGCAGCCTGTAAATCTTCTGTCAACCAGTGCATATTTTTAATCCACATTGGATTTCCGCCATGAAGAAATTCGTATGTTCGTTGACGCTGGCCGAATGATTCGCCTGTAATATCCCATGCCAAATTAAGCAGAAGCGCACGGTCCTGCGCATCAATCAGCGGACTCGTCATACTTGTTTTCAAAATCTCAGCAATATCTGTATTTTCAAATTCACGGAAATCAGGTACACCAACAACTGAACCGCTCGCAAACTCAGCAATCACACGGAGGGCTTCATCATAATAATGAGTCAGACTTGCCCGAACAGCAAGAAGCACTTGCATATTAGGGGTCAGTACCCCATTTTCCATGTGTGCGGTCACTTCACTTGCGATGATGCTTGATTTAATCATTTCAAGATTGACAGTTAAGCCACCAAGCATTTCCTGAACACGCAGAAAGCCGGTCAGTCCTAATTTTTCAGCCAAACGAACGGCTAGTCCTGTGACAAACTCTAATTTTACAAAACCACGCACTTCGTCTTGATGCGCTGTATGCACAAAGAAACCACTCGCAGGGAAAAAAGCATTTGATTTTTCAACTGAACCACAAACAAACAAATTTTCATTTGGGACAAAAACATCGTCCAAAATCACGAAAGCGTCCATTTCGTCAAAGGCACCAGACAAGGGATAATCTTTCAGCGAAAATTCTGTCTTCATTGTCGGTTTACGACAAACTAATTTGACGCCTTCTGTGGCAAGTGGTAAAGAAAAAGCTAACGCAAATTTTTCATCTGCCTCTGACAATCCCGGCAAATTAAAGACCAGAAGCTCATCAGCCAAAGGGGCTAACGTATTGACCTGTTTTGCGCCACGAACAATGATACCGTCCGGACGTTTTTCTTTAATCCAGACCGCTGCGAATTCCTGTCCTTCATTGAGGAGCTCCGCTAAACCCTTTTGACGGTCAACTTGCGGGTTTTGAATGGCATGCGAAACAAATAAATCTTGATTTTTTACCCGATTTGCCCAATCCCGCGCATTTTTTGCATAATCAGCCCGCTCATCTTTTCCCAAAACATCTGCATAAAAGTCTAAAATTGCCACACCAGTATCAATAAAATCAGGTGTTCTTCCCAAAAATCCATAGCTCTCACGTGCAACTTGCTCATAAATTTTTCGCTTATGCGCCAAATCTTCAACTGTCAATGTCGGCATAAACAAAATCGAACGTTGCACACCGTGGTCATCATAACGGTAAATTTCAGGATGTTCTTCTTGCAGTTCATAGTAGCGCTGAACAAACTTCAAAGTCCTTGAAAATACAGGCTCTGAAGCCATATCTGTGACACGTTTTCCCCCATAATAAACGGCACGACCATCATTGAGATTTCCGTCTTTTGTACTCATAAAAACTCCTTATTTTCAATTTGCAAATGCTCGATTTCTCTAGCGCTTGCTTCTAAAAAAGCGCCATAGGTGCTTTTAAATTCTTTTTCAATATAAATCAAGTCAATTTTTCCGTCTTCATGTACTGTTTCAATTTCAACGGTAATCAAATCGCCAATTTGCAGTTTCGGCAAACCTTTAGGAAAATTTGACCAACGTAGGAGTCCTTTTTTGATTGTCTTGTCAAATCCAGTCCCATTTGTCAAACTTATAAATAAACCAAATTTAGTGATACGGTTAATCCGACCAATCATTGCGATAAGCCGCCTGTTACTGGCGAATCTGGAGTCTCAAATATTTTTTCTCCCGGATTGGAATAGTCATATCTGCTCCGCGCATATTTCAAAACAAAATTCGGGTCTTTCAATTTCTGAATTTCAGCGCTTTTAATTTTCGCATCACTTGCTAACTGGGTATTTTGCTGAATCGCCTGTTGTTCAAGCCCTTTTTGTTTCTGCAAATTTTCATAAGACTGTACCAAGCTCATACTTGCCAAACTAAAAAGCAGCATCGCAACAACCAAAATAATCCCCAAATGCTTACGTTTAGGTGCTGGAGCGATTTTTTCCTGTAATTTTGCATTGGTAAAATCATTGTTTAAACGAATCACTTTTTTAGTCTCCATCTTCGTTGTCTCCTTTGATTCTCGTCTCGCTTACCAGTTGATACATTTTATCAGCATCTTCTTTGCGTGTAAATTCTTTCGTTTCTAGCACCTTTGCTTCAACAATCTTATTGCCGAAACGAATTTCGATAAAATCATTTGTTGTAACATCACTTGAAGATTTTGCCAATTTTCCGTTGATTTTGATACGGCCTTTGTCAGCGACTTCCTTTGCCACCGTGCGACGTTTGATTAAACGCGACACTTTTAAAAACTTGTCTAATCTCATGCTCATATTATAACACATTGACTCCAAAATAAAAACGGCAGATGCCATTTTTATTGATTTTTCTTCGTTTACAACGGTGTAAATTTCATTGTAAACTTTCATGTTTATCACGTAAACCTGATAAGGCTTCAACAAAATTCATGATTTCGCTAAGCAAAACGACTGAATTTCGATTTTCATTTTTAAACTTAAATGTCATGCGTCCAAAATTCTCACCAACACTTGCCTTTAATGTCGTTGCGGCTAGAGCTTCAAAAAATTCTTGCGGGTCATATTTTGTATTTGCTGCTTTTTCCATGCTGAGCACAATTTCAAGCTTCGTTTTTTCGATTTTATCCACCAGAGCATTATCTGCAAAATGTTTCAACAGACCGATTTCCAGCAAATAAGCAACTTCATCAGGATATTCACCAAAACGGTCCACTAACTCATCCTGTAATTCTTCGTAGTTTACACGACTGTCAACTTGTCGAATACGCTTGTAAATCTCGATTTTCTGTCGTTCATCTGCAATATAATAGGTCGGAATAAAGGCATCTAAACCGAGCGAAATTTCAGCATTAGAACGTCGTTTTTGTTTCGTTGAACCTAAGCGTTTTTGAACCGCTTCTTCCAGCATTTGCGAATACAAGTCAAAACCAATACTGTCAATAAAACCTGATTGCTCTGCGCCAAGCAAATTTCCTGCCCCACGAATAGATAAATCTCGCATGGCAATCTTAAAACCACTACCAAGTTCTGTAAATCCCTTGATTGCATCTAACCGCTTTTCTGATATTTCAGACAAGATTTTTTCTGGTCGATACATGAAGTAAGCATAAGCGACACGATTGGTTCGTCCAACACGCCCACGAAGCTGATAGAGCTGCGATAAGCCCATATTATCTGCATTTTCAATGAAAAGTGTATTTGCGTTTGGAATATCCACACCTGTCTCAATGATGGTTGTCGCAACAAGGACATCATATGCACCAGCAATAAAATCAAGCAAGGTATTTTCAAGCTGAACTTCGCTCATTTGACCGTGAATATAGGAAATACGTGCTTCTGGAATAAGTTCTTCAAGCTGACTCACTTTTTGTTCAATACTGTCAACTCGATTGTAAACGTAGTAAACCTGACCACCACGAGAAATCTCACGGAGCACCGCATCTCGTACCACTCCATAATTATTTTCCATCACATAAGTCTGAACAGGATAACGATTGGTCGGTGGCGTTTCAATAACCGACAAATCCCGAATCCCTAGCATTGACATATGAAGTGTTCGTGGAATCGGTGTCGCCGTAAGCGTCAGTACATCAACCTGTGTTTTCAGCTCTTTCAGCCGTTCCTTATGTTTCACGCCAAAGCGTTGCTCCTCATCAATAATCATCAAGCCCAAATCAAAGAAATGGATATCTTGCGAGAGCAACCTGTGTGTCCCAATGATTAAGTCAATCCGTCCTTTACGGAGTTTAGCCAAAATCTCAGTCTGCTGAGTTTTCGTCTGAAAACGGCTGAGTACCGCCACGTTTACACCAAAATTGACAAAGCGCTCGGTCATCGTCGTATAATGCTGCTCAGCAAGCACGGTTGTAGGAACAAGAACAGCGACTTGTTTGCTGTCATTAATCGCTTTAAAAGCTGCCCGCATTGCCACTTCGGTCTTGCCAAAACCGACATCCCCAACAAGCAGTCGGTCCATTGGACGCTCCATCTCCATATCATGCTTAATTTCATTTACAGAGCGAATCTGGTCTTCCGTTTCGACATAGGTAAAACCATTATCAAATTCTTCTTGATTGGCATCATCGGGCGAGAAAGCATAGCCACGCTGCGATTGCCTGGCCGCATAGAGTTTGATGAGGTCTTCAGAAATATCCTCAACTTGCTTGCTGACAGAAGTCATGGTCCGCCGCCAGCGCCCATCGTTCAGACGATTGATTTTCGGTGTTTTTCCCTCACCTGCGGTGTATTTGCTGAGCAGTTCGAGATGGTCAATCGGTACGGAAATCGTATCATTATTTTGATACTGAATCGTCAGATAATCACGGTGCATGCCATCAATCTGGATGGTCTGAATCCCAAGATATTTCCCAATACCATGCGTCTTATGCACCACATAATCGCCGATTTCAAGTTCATTATAATCTTTTAGACGTTCAGCATTGGTAATATTGAGCCGACGCGCTTTTTTCTTACGTGCTTTCCCGAAAATCTCACTTTCGGTAATGACCACTAATTTTTCATCAATAAAGTTGAAACCATTAGAAAGCTGTAAATTGACAAGATTGATTTGATTAGGTTGTAAACCTTGATTGTCAACTTCATGTAAACTCAATTCGAGTTCGTGTAAACTTTTGCGCAGTTTTTCTGAGGATACTGCCAGTACAACTGTAAATTCTTGTTTGATAAAACGGTCAACTTCCGTATAAAACAGTTCCATTTGTCCGAAAAATTGCTGCATGGAATGCTGATTAAAATTAAACAAGCTGTCAAATCGCAGGTTGCCCAGTCCTTTTTGGAAATTGGAAAAGAAAGTCGCTGGCTTATAAGCACGAATTTTGGAAATGGTATCCAAAAGATAATCTTGGTCGTCAAATGAACGTCCCATCGTTTTTTCTGATAATATAAAATCTGCTAATTCTAGCTCAATTTTATTATTCATTTCATTGACTTTTTGAAAATCATCAACAAAAATCTGCACATTTTTTGGAAAATAGTTCAACAAAGAAGCAGGTTTTTCATAAAAATAGGCGACAAATTTCCGCAAATCCTTATGAATAAAATGGTTTTGACTTGCTGCAATCACTTCATCAAAATAAGATTTTGACTTGTCATCATCAAGTGAAGTTGACAGTTTTGTCAACTGCTTTACACCTCTTGTAAACTCATCTGCTGACAAAATCAAATCACTTGCAGGATAAATTTCGAGCTGTTCGAGTGAATGAAGTGAGCGCTGACTTTCTACATCAAATGCGCGAATCGTGTCAACTTCGTCACCAAAAAACTCCAAACGGACAGGATTTTCCGCATCCAATGGATAAATGTCAACGATATCGCCACGCTGTGAAAATTCACCCGGTGTCATGACCCGTTGCGTCCGCTCATATCCTGCATTTGAGAGTAATTCTGTCAGATTTGACAGCTCAAATTCGTCTCCTTGTGTGAGGAGCACATAGTTTTCCAGATAATTTTCAGGCAGGGGCAGATAGGAGAGTAATGCCATAAATGGGACAACCAAAAATCCTGTTGCGGCATTATCCAACAGAAAATTGAGCGCTTCAAGCCGATAAGCGATGCGGTCTTTTGATGCCAACGCAAACTCGGCATAGACATTATCATCAGAAAAGAACTGAAAAACATGCGGTTCGCCAACCAATGCGGAAAGCTCATCAAACAGCTCATTCGCATGAAACTGAGTGTCTGTGACAATCACATATTTATCAGGCACATTTTCATAAGCATTTGCCATGACGAGCGCCTTTGCCGTTCCTGACAGACCTGTCAAAAGACTGCGTTCACGCTTGGAAAATCCGCGTTGCCAAGCTTGTAAATCACGATTTTGGTCAAAAAATTCAATAATATTCATCAGTTAAACTTATTCATTGCTTTCGTAAAATCATTATTTTCGAGGTAAAATTTTACCGCGTCAACCGCCTTGAAAACGCCGTTTTGCGCACTTTCTGCGTCCTCATTGTCAAATCGTGTCAACACGTGGTTGACGACTTTCATATTATTTTTCGGACGACCAATTCCGATTTTAACATGATTAAATTGCTCTGTCCCTACATGGACCAAAATGGACTTGATGCCATTGTGCCCGCCAGAAGAACCTTTCTGCCGCAGTCGAACCCGCCCCACAGGCGAATCCATGTCGTCAAAAATCACCGTCAAATCTTCTGGTTCAATATTAAAATAGGTCAAAAGCGGTTTCACCGCACGTCCCGATTCGTTCATAAAGGTCTGAGGTTTCACAAGAAACACTTTTTCACCATTTACAAAAGTTTCAGCGACCTCAGCGATAAAGGTTTTCTCCATTTTGAAACTCGTCTCTAACTCCTTGGCCAGCAAATCGACGGTCATAAATCCCATATTATGCTTGGTTTGTTCGTATTTATCGCCTGGATTGCCCAGACCTACTATCATTTTTGTCATTTGTTTTCCCGCTTTCTTAACACAATTTCCCAAAACGTTTTTTTATTATTAAATCGCGATTTAGTCTGTTCTTTGACCGATATTTTTTTCCAGTTTTCGGTCAAGAAAAATTGCTGAACCATTTCTTCATCAAAAAAACGCTTCGTATTTCCATTTTTTGAATAAAAATTCCGCTCAATTTTTTCTCCTTGACCTGCACCAAAATGAATATCTTTTGTCGAATTCACGCAAACAATCAATAAACCATCTACACTCAAAATCCGCCAGATTTCTTGTAAAATTTTTTCTGTCAGAGCTGATGAAAAATAATGTAAAGATAATTGAGTAATCACGGTGCTTACAGATTGGTCAGCAAAAGGTAATGGTATGCGCAAATCTACTTTCTGTGTTTTAATGTGTGGATTTAGCAAGCTACAATTTTTAAGTGCTTCATCAGAAAAATCACAAGCCAAAACATCAAGTCCTTGACCTTCCAAAAAGTCTGACACTCCACCATTTCCACAACCTAAATCAAGTATTTTTCCCTCAGAAAATTGAGGTAAAAATTCATCTAACCAACCATCATATTCCGCCGTTTTTTCACTGTGATAAATCGCTTCCCAATAATTTTTCGTCATAATCTTCCTTCATTTCCGTTAAAAACCTATTGACCGCCTTTTTATTTTTCAACACAACTAAATTGGGTAAATCTTTAACTTTTTCATGTGGACTTTCTTTTAACCATATAAACATGAGTTTTAAAAATTGTAAACTAGGACGATAAGCGCTTTTTTCAATTCTCAATTTTTGCTTCAAAAACCGCTTTAGCACACGATATTTTAAGACCTTCATCGGTAAATCAATGTAAACTACTTTGTCAACCTGATGTAAATCAGGAATGAATCGCTCACGCAGGCAATCTTCAATGATAAAACTATTTTGCTTCAAAATTTCTTGAAAAATGCGTTCAATCTCATCATCTGCTCGTTTGTTATTCCCCGTTTTTGTACTTTCATCTTTCTGATGTACCACTTCGTCCAAATGATAAACAGGAATGTTAAGCCTATCTCCGAGTTTTCGTGAAAGCGTTGATTTTCCAGAGCCTACCGTACCAACAATATAGATTTTCACCGTAATCCCCTTCAAGATGTGAGCTCGACTGATTTGAAGTGCACCATGTACATAGAAATATAGAAAATGTGGTTCTGTCTTGCAAAGGCAGGTTCCATTTTGTCTAATTTTCTAGCTTTCTTTGATGAGGGCGAACTCAATTAAACTCAAATTTCCTCAAAAAAGCACAAAAAGCCCGATAAAAACTTTATCAGTGCTGATTTATTATACCAAAAAATAGAAAATTTTGCTATCTTATTTTTCAAACAGATGCAGACTTTTAATCCTCTCAACTGCTTCAATCAAGCGCTCAGGCTCAACAAGCAATCCAATTCGTACATACCCTTCGCCAAATTTACCAAAACCATTAGCAGGAGCGACTGCCACACCCGCTTTTTCAAGCAGAAAGTCAGCAAAGCTTTCGCTTGTAAATCCCTTTGCTACGGGCATAAAGCTATAAAAAGTACCACCAGATTTTCCGCCGTACCAGCCGATTTTTTCTGCTGCACTGACAAAAGCATCACGTCTGGATTCGTAAGTTGCAACAAGTTTCGCAATTTCGTCATCACGTTGCGTTGCTTGCAATGCAATGACCCCAGCCTCTTGCTCTGCAGGAAAAACGCTGACAAATAAATGGTCTTGAATAAGATTGAGTGCCTCAATAATATCAGCATTTCCAACAGCAAATCCAAGCCGCCAACCTGCCATATTAAAAGTCTTAGAGTAAGTATAAAATTCTACACCAACCTCTTTTGCACCTGAAATTTCCATGAAACTGATGGGCTGATGTCCGTCAAATCCAATCGCACCATAAGCAAAATCACTGATAATCCCAACCTCATACTTTTTAGCCCATGCCACAGCTTGTTCGTAAAATTGGCGTGTCGCAACAGCACCCGTTGGATTGTTGGGATAATTAAGATAGAGAAATTTTGCAGCTTGCGCAGTTTGCTCTGATATTTTATCCAAATCAGGCAAAAATCCATTTTCTGCAAGTAAAGGAACCGTTTCGAATCGAACTTTCCCAATCGCGGCACCCGAAAGATAATCCGGATATCCGGGGTCAGGCAGAAGTAGTAAATCACCAGCATTCATCAGCGCTAACGGTAATTCCACAAGACCAATTTTTGTCCCTGCCAAAATCGCCACTTCACTTTCTGGGTCAAAAACTGTCTTGTATTTTTCCTCATAAAATTCACTCGCCGCAACTTTCAAACGATGTAAACCGCGAAAAGGCGAGTATTTATGGTTAATTGGTTGAGCTGTTGCCACTTGAGCAGCCTTGACAATATAGTCAGGCGTTGGCTGGTCAGGATTTCCTTGACCAAGATTGATGACATCAACACCTTCAGCAATTTTTGCATTTACTTTCAAAACCAAGTTTGCAAAAAACTGCTTAGGCAACGCATTTAATAAATCAGATTGTTCAAATTTCACTAGATTACACTTTCTTTTGGTTTACATCACTGTAAACTATTATTTTATAGGGTACCTCTAAGAACTGCTAATTTTGAGTTTGAGCTAAATTTTTCAAAATCGAGGATTGACGACGAAGCCTTGCTGGTGCAAGGTTAGGAGGAAGACGAAGAATTTGAGAAATTTAGCCGAACTCAGAATTTCTGAGTTTTTAGAGGTGCCCCATACTATTGTCAATGGTAAAGTTCGGGACGGCGGTCAGAAAAGACAGGAATTTCTCCTCGAACGCTGTCAATCTCACTCAAATCAATCTCTGCAAAACAGAGCGTTTCATTTTCTCCTGCATTTACGATAATTTCGCCTAATGGACTAATGATTAAGGAATGTCCATTAAATTGATTATTCAAGTCACTTCCTACCCGATTGACGGCGACAACAAAGGCTTGATTTTCAATTGCTCGTGCTTGCAGCAAAATTTTCCATTGGCGAACACGCTGAACGGGCCATTCTGCCACCACATAGAGAATCTTTGCGCCCTGACTCATGTTCGTCCGCAACCATTCTGGAAAGCGAATATCATAGCAAATCACGCTTGCTGACGGAACACCTGCAAGTTCAAACTGATTTTCACGATTTCCTGCAGCGATGAATTTCTCCTCATTCATCGGACCAAACAAATGAACTTTATCATAAGTACTGACAAGATTTCCAGAAGTATCAAAAATATAGCTCGTATTGTAAAATTTTTCTGCTTTTTGTGTAGAGACCGAGCCTCCAACACAGTTAATCTGATATTTTTTTGCCAATCTTGCAAGTAAATTTTGTGTAAACTTCCCCTCTTTATCTGACAACTCTGTCAGCTCTGACAAGGCATATCCTGTGTTCCACATTTCTGGAAACACGATAACATCAACTTTTCCAGATGCTCTCGCAATAAAATCTTCAACCTTAGCAAAGTTTACAGTAGGTTGACCAAATGCAATATCAATCTGTGCCAAAGCAATTTTTAATTTCATAACCAGCTCCTCCAATTCTTATTTTACACTTCTTTTTGATTTGCCAGCTTTCAAAAATAAAAAGCTGAGTTAGAAAAATCTAAACTCAGTTTTTTATTTTTACACATTGAATCTAAATTCCATCACATCGCCGTCTTGTCCCACATAATCTTTACCTTCTTCACGAAGTTTTCCTGCTTCACGAACGGCTTTTTCTGAGCCATATTTGACCAAATCATCAAAACTCATCGTTACTGCACGAATAAATCCTTTTTCAAAATCAGAGTGAATGACACCTGCCATTTGTGGTGCTTTCATGCCGCGTCTGAATGTCCATGCGCGTACCTCTTTTTCGCCAGCCGTTAGGAAAGTTGCAAGTCCTAGCAAATGATAAGCGGCTTTTGTCAGTGTGTCAACACCAGACTCTATAAGTCCCAGACTTTCTAAAAATTCCGCTTTTTCGTCATCTTCGAGTTCGGCGATTTCCTCTTCAATGCGTGCAGAAATCACAGCAACTTCAGCATTTTCAGTCGCTGCGAAATCCTTAATCTGTTTGACATAGTCAATGGCATCAGGATTGCCCACTTCCTCCTCTGAAACGTTTGCCACATACAAAACAGGTTTAGTCGTCAGGAGGAATAAACCCTTGACTACTTTTTTCTCATCTTCGTCAAAGTCAATCGTGCGAGCAGATTTGCCTTCTTCAAGAACAGGTTTAATCTTAGAAAGAACGTTAAACTCCGCAAGTGCTTCTTTATCTTTTTGTGTACGGGCAATTTTTTCAACTCGTGTAAACCGTTTATTGACACTTTCCAAATCTGCTAAAATCAGCTCTAGATTGATTGTTTCAATATCATCAAGTGGGTCAACAAATTGTGCTTCACGATTATTTTCGCGCATGACATTTTCATCATCAAATGCCCGAACTACATGAATAATCGCATCAACTTCACGAATATTTGCCAAAAATTTATTACCTAGCCCTTCACCGCGTGAAGCGCCTTTGACAATTCCTGCAATATCTGTAAATTCAAACGTCGTTGGTACTTTCTTCTTCGCATGATACATTTCTTCAAGCACATCTAGCCGTTTATCTGGTACCTCAACCATGCCGACATTAGGGTCAATCGTGGCAAATGGATAATTTGCCGCCTCCGCTCCTGCTCGCGTAATTGCGTTAAATAATGTGGATTTTCCAACGTTGGGAAGTCCAACGATACCTGCTGTTAATGACATTTTTTCTCCGTCCTGAAATTTTTTTCTTACTTATTATACTTGAAAAATGGTGAAAAGACAATGCTTGACAGGTTTACATAACTGTAAACTTTTATTAGAGTTGTTCCAAAACCCATTTTGCTTTTGCAAGAATATCTCCGTTTCACCACGCTGTCTGCAGCACAGATATCTATGCTTGCTAAGCGACTGAAACACTAAGCATAGCTTGTGCCAAAAAGCGTGATTGCCATTTCTCCTTACGACTTTAGTCGTTTAAAGTGAATAGACAGCATAACGTAGTGAGATACCTGAAAAGTAGGTTTTTTGAACATATCATTTGACCTATTACATGATTATTTTTCCAGCACTTTTTGCAATTTCCTATTAAAATCAAATCTTCCTAACATCACTTCATGATTGCAGTTTGTACAGCGAATTTTGATATCTGCACCTAGACGCATGATTTCCCAACGATTTGCCTTTTTTCCTGTTGATTTAATCGTGCAGGCATGTGGCTTTTTCATTTCAACAATCGAGCCTAACTCATATTCTAGTGTTTTTTCACTCATATTTTGTCACCCAAACCTTCTCAGGTCCTCCCAGTAAAATCAAATATTTTTCGACCTGATTGACCAAATAAGCTTTGCTCAAAGCCTCCTCATACAAGGTCATTTGCACAGCATAACGCTGTTTGATTTCATCAATCTGTGTCAACTGTGTAAAGTGGTCCGTTTTGTAGTCAAATAAGATAATCTTATCTTCCAACCTGATAAAACCATCACAAATCCCGCGAACAATGTATTGTTCACCTGCAAATCGGTCTGTTTTTAACATCGAAAATGGAGCTTCTTTTACTGTACTGTCAACCTTGTCAACCAAAATTTTTCCTAATTCTGTATCAAACAAACTCAAAATTTTGACCAAATCAATTTGTGATTTGACCGCTTCGTCAAATTCCATCTCATCCAAAGTATGCTGGAAACTTAATAAATCAGGTTGTGAAAAGTCAGCATACTGCATAAAACTATGCGTTGCAGAACCAATTTCCGCAGCGGTCACCTTCTTTGTCTCCAAACTTGAGAAGTCAAATTTTTTAGCTCGAACAAATTCGCTGACAGGCTGAATATGTCCAATTTCTAGTTGTTTTTCATAACTCCGTTTTTTGACTTGACTAGGCGTTTGAATACTTGCCAGTTGCGTTGCTTCAAGATGTGGATATTTGAAATCCATGATTTGACGTGCTTTTTTGATTTCATCAGAAGCTTCCATAATTCCGTCAAATTTCACCGCTTCCTCTGCCAATTCTGTAAAATTCGGCTGACTTGTAAACTGAAGTTTACGCTCCTGTAAATCTTCTTTAGAGTAAATCTGCATCTGCATGGGCAAATCTGCTGCAACCTGTAAAGCTAAAATCCAATGTTGGAAACCCGTATTTGCATTTCTAAATTGGTCAGAAAGAATATTTTCCTCCAAAACTGCATTTTCATAGTCATCAAAAGTTGTTTTTTTCTCGTTCTCTTTGATTTTTCCGACCATGTAAAGTTTCTTTTTTGCACGTGTAAAAGCGACATAAAGAACCCGCATTTCCTCAGATAGACCAGAGCGCTGCTTCAAATCCTTATTGACGGTGTAGGGCAGAGTTTCCATCTTGACTAACGCATAAGGAAACGCGGTGTCAACTTCCGGCTCGCTTTTCAAATCCGCTGTAAACTTCATTCCCAGACCATTTTCTCGTGTTAAAATCACATTATCGGATAAATCTCGTGTATTAAAGCGAGATTGTAAATTCATCAGCAACACATAGTCAAATTCCAAACCTTTTGACTTGTGAAAGGTCATGACACGAACAGCATTTTGCGGAAGCTTAATATTGACTGATGCCAAATCATTATTTTGCTCCATGAACTTGTCAATCATCCGAATAAATTTGAACAAACCTTTGTAGCCAGAAGCTTCATAAGATTCGGCGCGCATTGATAAGGCTTGTAAATTTGCCTGCCGCATCTCACCATTTTGTAAAGCGCCAACATAGTCAAAATAATAAGTGTCGATGTAAATTTTCCAAAGCAATTCATGAATCGAAATTTGGTTGACAAGTTTACGCCATTCTGTAAACTTTTGTGTAAACTCCATCAATTTTTTATGTAAATCTATTGAAATCAAATTCGCTTTTAGTCCTGATTTTTCAAGGCTTAATTGCACTTTAGTCCAAAAACGAATTTCATGTCCACCTTGTAAACTAATCCTCGTTAAATCATCTTCATTAAAGTTGAACATTGGCGAGCGCAGCAGCGCAACCAGTGAAATATCATAAAGCGGATTATCAATCGCACGCAGTACATCAAGCATCACCAGCACTTCCATTGATTTCAAAAAGTCAACACGTCCCTCATCAAGCACCACAGGAATATCATAAGTCGTAAAAATATCTTCAATTTTATTATTATTCGTTTTTGAGCGGACCAAAATGGCGATTTCTTTTGGTTCAATCCCTTGTTTTAGTAATTCTTGAATTTTCTGTGCGGCAACTTTGATTTCACCATCAGAAATCCCTTCTTCATCCTTTTCCTGCGCATCAGTATTTTCCTTGTAAAGCAGCAGTTCTGGATAAAATTCCTTGTCCATCTCGGTTGGATAATCCGTCACATTTCCTTGAACGAGCAATTCCTCTTGGCCATAAGTCATCTCACCAATCGCTTCATTCATCAGATGCTTAAAAATCTGATTGGTAAAATCCAACACTTCACCGCGCGAACGAAAATTTTCTTTCAAGCGAATCAGTTGATTTGGATTTTCCGCTCTACCATAAGTTTTGTATTTTTCCAGAAAAAGTCCTGGGTCAGCCAGTCGAAAACCATAAATTGACTGTTTTATATCACCAACCATAAATAAATTATGACCATTTGAAAGAAGCTCTAGCATTCGCTCCTGCGTGTGCGAAGTATCTTGATACTCATCAATCATAATTTCATCATAATGTGCCCGTAAATCCTCGCGAATGTCTGGGTTTTCTTCTAAAATCTCAATCGCAAAATGGGCAATATCTGAATATTCAAAGGCATTTTCCGAACGTTTACGCTCCAAGTAAATCGTGTAAAACTGCAGCATAAACTGCTGTAAATCTTTTGCGAGTTCAAACGCTTCGGGTTGATAACGCTCGATAAGTTCAGAATGTTTAATTTTATTGATAAAATCACGGATTTTACCTGGTTTACTGTTTGAGCCGACCAAAATCTGTTTTTGCGCAGAAAATTCTTTTTTCAATTCTACAACATTATCATCTTTAGATGAGCTACCTACACGAATATCCGTATCCAAACTTAAAAACAAAGCTGTAAACTGTGTAAACTCAGAATTTGACAACAGCGACAACATTGGCTCACGATTATCTAAAATAACTTTAGCTTTTTCAATTCCAACTTTACCAGAAATTCCTCCATAAATCATTGAAATTTCAACAAGTTCAAAAAATTCTTCCAGATTTTTTCTTACAGAATTTGTCAATTTGCCTGGCAAGTCTGTAAAATGCTGAAATTTCTCAAATCCAATCAAAAACTCTTTTTCCAGCCATTTGACTGGATTTTCAGTCGCTGATGCAAAAGTGTAAATCTTGTAAACTACCTCCTGAAATCCTTTGATATTTCTATCTTTTGAAAAATTTTTCATAAGTTTTTCAAAATTTGAAGGAGCATCAGTCGATAAATTTTTTTCCACAAGATTCTCAAACACTTCCTGCTTAATCAAGTCACTTTCAGTCTGGTCAGCTAAAATTCGGAAATTAGGGTCCACATTTACACGATTGAAATACTGACGAACCAATTTTTGCGTAAATGAGTCCATTGTTCCAATATCTGCAGTTGACAATTTTTGTAAACTTGCTGTCAATCTATGAATTTCTTCATCATTTTTACTTATTTTTCGTGCTTTTTTTAAATCTTTTTCAAGACGCATTTTCAGTTCAGCAGCGGCTTTTTTAGTAAAAGTTGAAATAAATAGTTGCTCAATATCAGTACCAGATTTGACTTTCTCAACAATTCGATTTGCCATGACAAAAGTTTTTCCAGAACCCGCACTAGCAGATACGAGAATATTTTGAGCCGTACTAAAAATTGCTTCTTTCTGCTCTGGAGTTAGCTTTACATCAGCCATTTATTTTTCTCCTTTCAATTCTGCCATAATTTCTGCTCGTGACTTTTTCCCAATTTCTCTTGAATAATTATTCATATGAATATTTGCTTCGAATCGACAAATTGATTTCAATGGACAATATCTACAACCTTGAACATTTCCACTTTTATCAATTCCATCTGAGCTTTTCATAACTGGGTTTATCGCAATTTTTCCTGCTGTCAAACGCTGACCAGCTTTATGATAATGTTGCTCATTCAAAACTAAAAGCTGGTTAAATTCATTTTCATTATAAACATTATTTTTATTCACATATATACTATCAATTTGCTTAACTTTTTCTACAGCATCTTCTAAAATTAATCCCTCATAACTCATTGCCCTGTCAATCAAACGCCCAATTTCTGAAAGTGAATTGACATCATTCAAGTTAATCGGACTATTTTTAAACTGTAAATATAAAGCGCCCCAAATTTTTTGCTGAGGATAAGCTTTTTTCAATACATCAAGATAAGTTAAAAACTGTAAACTCATCCCATCATAAGCATCTTGTAGCCTAAAACTATGCGCACTCGATTTATAATCCACAGCACCTAAACGTTCCAAAAATAACTCATCAACACGGTCAATTCGTCCACGAAGCTGCAAATTATCTATAGTAAAATCACCCAGTTCACTCTGTGGCAAACCAAAACTTGACTCTGTCATTAATGTTTTAATTTCAGTATTCGAAATTGATTTTTTCAGCATTATTGAAGTTTGACGAACAATTTCTTCCAAATTTGACCAAGTAAACCGAGCTGTAGCATCTTGTTTGAAATAACGTTCATATTTGCTGTCAACTTCATGTAAAACAGCTGTCAACCTTTCATCAAAATTAGAACTTGACAAATCTACTAAATTTAATAATTTTTCAAATACTTCATGAAAGAAATTTCCAACAATTTTTGAATTAATATCAATATTCTCAAAGGTCTCTAGTCCTAATGTATTTTCTAAAAAATATTGATATTCACAATTATAAAGTCGTTCAAACGAGCTAACAGACGCATAAATTTTATCCTTGTAAACTTGGTTTACAGTTTCATCAGCAAGATTTACAGGTAAAATATCCTTATCCAAATCACCTAATAATCGACGAAAATCAGGATTTGACTGACTTAAAATACGAAAAATACCGAACCAAAAAGCCGATTTATCTGATTTTTCTGATGTTGCGGAAAGCTGACGCTCAATTTGGCCAATCGTTGCAATAACAGCGCGCGTATTCCCAACATGCTCAAGACTTTCTGACAAGTTCACCGCTCTGATTTTTTGTAAAATTTCCTTATCCGCATGTTCCATAAAAAGCTGCAAAACAGGTGAAACTTCATCTTGTGTATTTGCCATAATCTGTGGCATAGAAAGGACTAACTGCTTTTTAGCCGAATTTACCAATGAAAGAACAGTCAATGTATTTTTATGGTAGTTAACAACATTGAGTTGTTCAATAAACTGGGACTCTGAAGTTTTCGCATTGATTTCCGCACGTTCTTCATCAGATAATAAAGTAGAATTTTTCTTAATTCGAGGAAAATTAGTCTGGCTTAATCCAATCGCATAAACATATTCATTTGTTCGTGGTTCAACTAATTCATAATCTTTTATATTGACTACATCAACGTTTGCGGGGATTTGGCGATAATTAGCATTTTTTAAACCTGACAAAATAATTTCCAAAAACTCTAAAATTTTCATTTTTTGATTTGAAAATACAGCCAAAAATTCTGATAAAACAGCAGAAAAAGTTTTCCAAACTTGCTCATGCTTATCTGCAAAAACAGGATTATTTTCGTACTCAGCAGCCTCATAAAGTTTATTCATATTGCTCAAAACATTTCCATTTTCAAACATTTTTTGCAAATCATCAATCCAGGATTTTCCTGTTTTCAGATTTGAACCTGATAAAAAAAGCTGTAAGGGTGAGCTATCTCCAAGCAGTTCAATTCGTAAATTCTCTACTTTTTTGAGTTGTAAAAATTCATTTTCATCAAAAACTGTTGCAAATTTTTTTCTGCCTGCAATTTTAAATTTCTGAACATAGTATTCAAAATAATCAACTGTGTCTTGTTCAAAGTTTACACTACTGTAAACTTTTGATTTTAGTAAGTTTACAACATCATCTGTCCGATAATTGTTCTTTTTTATAGCAAACAAACTTTCAAAGAAAACAATCAATGGATGCTGGCTCATTGATTCTTCTTGTGCATAGAAAAAAGGAATTTCATACAATGCAAAAATCTCTTTTATAAGAATTTCATAAGTATTCATATCACCTACTAATACTGTAAAATCCTTAAATGAAACACCTTCCACAAGCTTTTGACGAATTTCTTTTGCTACACGCTCAACCTCTGCTGTCTGATTTTCTGCCTCCCAAATCGTAAACTGCTCTGCATCATCTTTTTCTAGTTTGACCACTTTATCAGAAAGTACAAATGATTGCTCTTGCTTAATCAATTCTGTCAACTTACTGTAAACTAAGTTGACAGTTTTTTTCGAAATTTCATGAACTTGAGCAGCAAAATTTGCCTTAAAACGTTGAATCATTTCTGTTGAATGTGCATAAATTGGTTCTGATAATCCTGTCAAATCTTTTTTCGAAGCATATGTTCCTACGATAAAACTTGCCACGCGATTTTGGACAGCAGAAATAAACGCTTCTTCCTCAGCTGAAAATCGTGTGTATCCGTCAACAATCATCACTTGACCGCTTAATTGTTCGTCAAACTCACCAGCAGCAACACGCGCTGTAAATTCACCAAATTCAGAAAAATTGGCATAATTATTCATCAATTCTGTTTCAAAAGCAGACAAAATCAATTTCAATTCTCTATTTTTAGCTGAATCAGGCAAATCTTCCGCCGTCAAATTCGCTGTCAAAAGTTCTGCTCGTAAGTTGACCAACATTTCCAAAAATCCAGAAGAATTTTGCAAAGAAAAATATAAAGGCAGCTCTTCCTTACTGAATTCCCGCAGCATCTTACGAAAAAGCATTGAAAAACCAGCTTGTGATAATTCGACCTTGCTTAAAGACGAATGCTCGCGTTTATCAAAATAATAAGGAAGCTGCTTAAACCGCGTCACAAGCAAGTCAAAAACGGCAGTGTCGCTTCCTTGAGCAAGACGCATCAAAATTTCTTTTTCCTTTTCAAAAGACATTGACGATGGTACGATGTAAAAAATCTTTCGCCCAAGCGCCAATTCTTTCGATGCAATTTCCAGCAAGCCAGCTGTCAAATCCTGTGTAATTTCAGTATACAAAATTTCCATAAAAAAATAGACCCAACTTTCGTTAAGTCTATTATAACAAATTCTGTCAAATCAGTTCGTACGAACAGGTGTAATTAACTGAACAAAACCAGTTTCATCATTTTTCGGTACTAAAGTAAACGGACGTACATTTGAAATAAATTGTACTCGTACTTCAGGTTCCTTAATGACTTTTAAAGCATCAATCAAATATTCTGGATTAAAACTAATCGCAATGTCCCCGCCCTCTTTTGACAGGACAGTCAATTCTTCGTGAACTGAACCAACTTCAGGCGAATTAGCCGTTGTTATTACACTCTCACCGGAAACAGTCAATTTCACCGTTCCATTTGCTGTTTGAGCTGTCAAAAGCCGTGCACGGTCCATTGTATGCCGCAATTCTGCTACATCAAAAACCAACGTCAGCGTATAATCACTTTCTTTAGGAATCAGACGATTAGTATCGGGGTAAGAACCTTCAATCAAACGGCTATAATAACTAATTGTTGCGTTTTTAAACAACATTTGGCTATTATTAAAGAAAATTTCCACATCTTCCTCATCATTTGTAAAAACATTTTTAAAACTATTGATTGATTTACTTGGTAAAATAACGTCAAAGCTCAAATTTGAATTTTCCAAAGTCAAACTTCGTTGACTCAAACGGTGTGAGTCCGTTGCCACAGCCTTCAATTCTGCACCATCATTCAAAACCTGCAAATGCACACCCGTAAAAATAGGGCGTGTTTCCTGTGTACTTACTGCAAAAACCGTCTCACTAAAAAGTGATTTGAGCACACCAACATTGATTTTCAATGAATTTTCCTTAGAAACTTCTTGAATTCTTGGATAAATTTCAGCATCCAGACCTTTTAGTGTAATTTCCGATTTTCCAGAAGTCAAAATCACTTGTTTCTGCTCAATTTCATTAAAATCTAAAGTCACTTCAGGAAGCTGTGAGACAACACTCTCAAAGAAAGCAGCTTCCAACAAAATCGAACCTGTATCAGCAATCATCATACTTGCATCTTTATTATCAGCAGATAAAAAATGTTCAATCGAAATTTGACCATTCGAACCGATTAAAGTAATTCCATCATCAGTTACAATAATTTTTAATTTAGTTAAAGCAGGAATTGCCACCTTACTTCCAATGGCTTGTTTTGTAATTCTTAAAGCATTTTGAAAAGCGACTTTATTGATTGTGAATTTAATCATGATACTCCTTTTTATTATTTATTTAATATAAATAGACTTAGTAATAGTAGTAGGTGCCGTGGATATGTGGAAACTATCTTCCAAATGAGATTATATTCATAAAGTTCATGTGGATAACTCCAATAATATCCCGTGCATAACTTTCCACCTTATCCACATCAGAGAAATTTGCGTTTAATACTGTCAATATCTTTTTGAACATCGACGTCTGATTTCATCTTATCAGAAATCTGTTTATAAGCGTACATAACAGTAGTGTGGTCGCGTCCGCCAAATGCTGTTCCAATCGCAGGAAGACTCGTTCCCAAAAGCTCTCGCACTAAATACATTGCAATCTGCCTTGGAAAGGCAATTTCTTTTGGTCGTTTTGGTCCAATCAAATCTGCAGTAGAAACATGATAATACTTTGCAACTTCATCCTGAATTTTCTTTATTGTCAAATTTGACAAATTCTGAGTGACCGAACTTTTTAATGAACGCAGTGCCTGACTTGCTGTATCAATATCAACCACTGAAATCCCATTAGCCTTAGCAACAAATTCAACGCGATTCAAAGCACCTTCCAATTCACGTACATTCGAGTCAATTTGCCCAGCAATATAACTTAAAGTCTCACTTGGAAAATAAAGTTCGCTTCCTTCAGATTTAATTTGCAAAATTGCCATACGTGTTTCATAGTCCGGCGCTGTAATATCTGTAGTCAATCCCCATGTAAACCGCGTAACTAAGCGGTCTTCCAGTTTATTTAATTCCTGAGGAATACGGTCAGAAGTCAGAACAATCTGTGCTCCTTTTTCATACAAAGTATTGAACGTATTGAAAAATTCTGTCTGAGTTCCTTCCTTATCACTAAAAAATTGCACGTCATCCAATAAGAGTAAATCAAGTGTGCGATAAGCTTCCTCAAATTTATCCATTTGATTTTTCCGTGTTGCATTGACAAAATCATTGACAAAATTTTCAGAGGAAACATATTTGACCTTCATTCGCGAATTATCTTTTAAAATCTGATTTCCAATCGCATGCATCAAATGTGTTTTTCCCAGACCAGAACCTCCATAAATAAACAAAGGATTATAAGTATCTCCAGGCTTATCTGCCACCGCTACTGCAGCAGCCAAAGTCCATCTATTTCCGGGACCCTGTACGAAATTCTCGAAAGTATATTTTCCATTAACGCCAGTCACGGCAGGGGAAGAAGTTTCAGAAACTGGAATATCTCCTTGTTCAGTAGTAACTTCCTGCATCAAAGCAGCAAGTTCGGACGAGGAAAGTTCGTCTTTTGCATATAAAGAATAATTCATAGGTCTACCGAAAATCTCAAAACCAGCGGTTCTAATCAAATCAGATTGACTTCTCCAGAAATCACGGTGATATTTTGATTCTAATAAAATATCTGCTGTGTCATTCTCGATTCCTAAAAGTTGAGCAGGCTCGACAATATATTCATAAGTCCCAGAATTAACATTATTTTGTGCAAGTTCTTTTACTCTCGTCCAAAAATTTTGATTTTCTTTTAGGAGAGGCATAATACTCCTTTTACTTGTTTGTTGATAACTCATTATATCATTTCCCCCTATTTTTTTCCACAAGTTTCTTAATAATTCTCCCGTTTATCCACAAAAAGTGGATAAGTATATAAAAATTGTGGATAAAGTGGATAAATAAAAAATTGATTCACTTTTTTTCAGAAGGAGCAGCATCTGACAAAGTTATCAACAACTGAGAATAACATCTCTGCATGTGAATAAGTATAGGGATAAAATAGAAAACAATAATTAAGCTGGTGAAAACTTGTGGAATATTTTACGAAAAAGTAAATTTAAAACATATATAAGGAAGAAAATAAAATTTTTTATCCCTCAAAATCGAGTTATCGAACGTAAGTGCAAAAAAAAGAAAAAAGCCAACATAAATAGTTGACAAAGGGAGTTGTGTCTGATAGAATATAATAGTTGTCTCTTGAGGGGGTCAACGAAGACCATTGAAAACTGAATAAAGCAGAATGAAAACCAAGAGGTAGGGATACCTCT